>NZ_LOWY01000012.1:0-3307 GCF_001524185.1 Burkholderia sp. FL-7-2-10-S1-D7
CATACCGCCGCTGGGACAGGGCGGTCTGTTCCACCACACGCCACGAGTACGTTATGGACAGCACCCCTCCGCAGAAAACCGATCACGGCCCCCAGGTCGCGGTGGCGCCCCTGAACACCATCGATGTGCGGGATGTCAGCCGCGGCGCCGAAGAATTCGACAAGTGGCTGCGCAAGATGAGCGATGACGTCATCACGCTCGATCGTATCCGCACCTTTGCCGGATCGCTGCCGGCGGTCGGCAACATCATTGCTCTGGTCGACAGCATGGGCGACATCCTCACCCTGGTGCAGTCCAAGCAACGCAACATGCTCGACTGGGTCAGCCTTGGCATCAACCTGATCGGCGTGCTGCCGGTGCCACCCACGATGGCAGCGGCCCGCATGAGCCTGCGGCCCACCTTGTTCCTGGTGCGCCAGGAGCTGAAACTCAACGGCAAATCCCTGCTGGGCGATGCCCTCATCAATGTCCTGGTGGCCCACCTCAACGCGAGCATCGTTGGCGAGATCGACAACTTCGCCAAGGAAGCCCAGGGCAAGCTCAACGGTATCCTCAAGGATGCCGGGGACTGGGGCGAGAGCGCCGTGCGCGACCTGGCCTGCGGCCTCGAGGCCATCGCCACCAGCCAGCTCGGCGCCGCGGGCGACGCCAAGAAGGCCGCCGAGCAGATGCGCGCTGCCGGCGACCAGCTTTTGCACGACCCCAAGGCCAGCATCAGCAACTTCTTCGGCGCCCTGTGGAGCAGCTACAAAGCCGCCGGCAAAGCTGCCACCAACGTGGCGGCCAAGGCCTTGCTCAATGAAAGTCAGCGCGCGTTCGTGCTCGCCCAAACCCGGGCGCTCAGTGAATTTGCCCCCGAGATCAAGCGCCAGGTCGCCGTGCTCGGCGACGAGAACGTCGCCAACAGCGTGGGCTACCTGCTCAAGGCTTTGGTGACAGCGCTGGCCCACTGGCGTGCGCGCGGGGGCGCCAGCCAGGTTGCCAACGTCAAGCCAAAGGCCACCAGCAAGGGGCAGCGCCAAGGCAGCGAAGGCATGGTGGAGGCGCAGCACAAGCAACACGCGGCCACGAAAGACCCCAATCCGCAGAAAAACGGCACCTGCGCCGGCACCTGCGGCAGCATCAGCTTCGCCATGGGCAGCGAGACCATCGCGCATACCGACTTCGTGCTGCCCGGGCCGTTCCCCATCGACTGGACCCGCACCTACCGCTCCAGCCTGGGTGCCTACGACGACCGCGAACTCGGCGCGCGCTGGATCACCCCGTACACCACGCGCATCGATATGGTCGGCGAGGGCCTGCGCTACCACGGCGCCGACGGCCGCAGCCACGACTACCCGCTGCCCAGGATCGGCGCGGTGCACGAAGACCTGATCGAAGACCTCATCCTGGTCCGCGTCAGCGAACATCGCCTGCACCTGCGCCGGGGCCACGAGCGCTGCGAAACCTATCACCGCCACGGCGATCACTTCCTGCTGATGCACATCGAGCTGCGCGGCGGCGCTGGCCTGCTGCTGGGCTACGACCGCCACGAGAGCGGTCGCGCCGTGCTGTCGGACCTCGTCACCTACCAGGACGACCCCAGCCAGCAGCACCTGCACCTGCGAACCGACATGGACGCGCACGGCCGCCTGATCGGCCTTTGGCTGATGCGCGAAGAAAAGGCCGAGCGGCGCCTGAGCCTATACCACTACGACGAGGCGGGCGATCTGACGCTGGCCCAGGACGAGAACGCGCAGGTCTGGACCTACCAGTACCAGCGCCACCTGATCACGCGCTACACCGACCGCACCGGGCGCGGCATGAACCTGGTATGGCAGGGCGACGGGCCGGACGCCAAGGCGGTGCGCGAATGGGCCGACGACGGCAGCTTCGACACCCGCCTGCAATGGGACGAGAACATCCGCCTGACCTACGTCACCGACGCGCACGGGCAGGAAACCTGGCACTACTGCGACATCCTCGGCTACACCTATCGGATCATCCACCCGGACAAGCGCTCCGAATGGTTCTTCCGCGACGACGCCAAGAACGTGGTGCGCCATGTCCACACCGACGGCAGCGAAGACCGCTACGCCTACGACGAGGTTGGCAACCTGCTCGAACACATCCGGGCAGATGGCACGGTGGTGCACTTCGCGTGGGATACCAAGAATCAGCTCATCAAGATCAGCGACGCCGAGGGCGGCCTCTGGCTGCGCGACTACGATACCCGCGGTCGCCTAACGGAGGCCATCGACCCGCTGGGCAACAAGACCGAGTACGCGTACAACCTGATGGGCCTGCCGATCGGCATCACCGACGCCAATGGCAAGACCAAGCAGCTCGAGTACAACAGCAGCGGCCAGCTCACCCGCTACGTGGACTGCTCGGCCAAGGCCAGCGAATGGGCCTACGACGCGCGCGGCCAGCTTGTGCAGTTCACCGACGCGGCCGGCCAGGTCACCCGCTACCGCCACGAGGCCGGCCAGCTCGCCGCGATCCGCTACCCGGACGATACCGAAGAGCACTTCGAGCGCGACGCAGAGGGCCGCCTGCTAACCCACATCGATGCGCTGGGCCGGCGCACCGAATGGGACTACACCGAGGCCGGCCTGCTGGCCAAGCGGGTGGACGCCGCCGGCCAGACCCTGCGCTATCAGTGGGACAAGCTCGGCCAGCTCACCGCGCTGCGCAACGAGAACGGCCGCGATGCCGAGTTCCACTACGACCCGGTGGGCCGTCTGCTGGCGGAAACCGGCTTTGACGGCGCCATCACGCGCTACGAGTACGAGGAGGAGACCGGCAAGCTGGCGCGTGCCATCGACGGGCAGCGCATCACCGCCTATACCTTCGATCCGATGGGGCGCCTCACCGAGCGGCGCGCTGCGCTGCAAACCGGCGACGCGAGCCCGCGCCAGCAAGATTGGCAGGTCGAGACCTTCGCGTACGACCTCAACGGTAACCTGGCACTGGCCAGCAACGCCGACAGCCGCCTGCAATGGTTCCACGACCCGGCTGGCAACCTGGTGCGTGAGCACCAGCACTACACCCGCCTGGGCCAGCCGCTGGTGGGCGTGTGGCTGCACGAATACGATGCGCTCAACCAGCGCATCGCCACTGTGCGCCCGGATGGCCACCGCGTCAGCTGGCTCACCTACGGCAGCGGCCACCTGTTGGCTCTCCAGTTGGATGAACGAGAACTGGTGAGCTACGAGCGCGACGACCTGCACCGCGAGGTCGCGCGCCTGCAAGGCAACCGCTTGCTGCAAACGCAGCAGTGGGACGCCATGGGGCGGCTCAGCGAGCAGGTGCTTGCCCACGAATC
>NZ_LOWY01000013.1:0-73978 GCF_001524185.1 Burkholderia sp. FL-7-2-10-S1-D7
GGATTCGAACCCCTGTACTCACCGTGAAAGGGTGATGTCCTAGGCCTCTAGACGAAGGGGACAACGTACTGCTTACACCTTTAATACAAAAGCCCGCTCAAAAACGTCTTGAACGGGCTTCGTTCTGGCGGAGCGGACGGGACTCGAACCCGCGACCCCCGGCGTGACAGGCCGGTATTCTAACCGACTGAACTACCGCTCCAACTTTCTGCACCGTTACCTGCAGGACGTCGGTTACGTTCCTGCAAGCCTCGCGACACTTCTTCTACGAAACGCCGCTGAATCTGGCGTCCCCTAGGGGATTCGAACCCCTGTACTCACCGTGAAAGGGTGATGTCCTAGGCCTCTAGACGAAGGGGACATAATCTTTTCAGATCTGTCTGACTTTCGCTATTCACTCATCATCAACAGCGAAGGCCGAAATTCTAACTGCTTTAAATCATTTTGTGAAGCATTTATTACTACCACCACTGCTTCGCAAATCAATTCATTCTGCTCTGATGGTGGAGGTAAGCGGGATCGAACCGCTGACCTCTTGCATGCCATGCAAGCGCTCTCCCAGCTGAGCTATACCCCCTTGCAGAACAGAAATGAGATTATATGGACCGAATTTGAACTTGTAAATACCCTTTTTGCGATTCGAGCGAATTTTTTTGCGAAGCCGCCGTGACGTCATGCACGGGCGGCTTCGCGCCGCCCCAAACTCAGGCCAGCGCACCCTCGATACGCGACACCACGATGTCGCGACCGAACAGTACGAGCACCGCGTCGATCGACGGCGTGTGCGTCGTGCCCGCCACCAGCAGGCGCACCGGCATCGCGAGCTGCGGCATCTTCAGCTTGTGCGCGCCGAGCGTCGCCTTCAACGCGGCGGACACCGCTTCCTTCGTCCAGTCGGCTGCCTTCAGCGCGGCGACGAGATCGGCCAGCGCCGGGCGCACCGCGTCGGTCACGTGCTGCGCGAGCGCGTCGGCGTCCGGCGCCGGCACACGGTAGAACATCGCGGCGCCTTCGGCGATCTCCTTGACCGTCGTCGCGCGATCCTTCATCAGGCCGACCACCGCGTCAAGCGCCGGGCCCGTCGCAATCGCCGCGTCGTCGATGCCGAGCGCCGCGAGGAACGGTTTCGCCAGCGCGGCGAGGCGCGCGTTGTCCGCTTCCTTGATGTAATGGGCGTTCAGCCAGCTCAGCTTGCTGTGATCGTATTGCGCGGGCGACTTGCCGAGATGCTCGAGGTCGAACCATTCGACGAACTGCTCGCGCGAGAAGATTTCGGCGTCGCCGTGCGACCAGCCGAGACGCGCGAGGTAGTTGACGACCGCCTCCGGCAGGAAGCCCGCGTCGCGATACGCCATCACGCTCATCGCGCCATGCCGCTTGCTCATCTTCTCGCCCTGCTCGTTCAGCACGGTCGGCAGGTGCGCATAGACGGGCGGCTCGCCGCCGAGCGCGCGCAGGATGTTGATCTGGCGCGGCGTGTTGTTCACATGGTCGTCGCCACGGATCACGTGCGTGATGTTCATGTCCATGTCGTCCACAACCACGCAGAAGTTGTAGATCGGCGTGCCGTCCGGACGCGCGATCACGAGGTCGTCGAGCTCCTCGTTCGAGATCTCGACACGCCCCTTCACCGCGTCGTCCCACACGACCGTGCCGGTCAGCGGGTTGCGGAACCGCAGCACGGGCTTCACACCGGCCGGCGGCTCGGGCAGGACCTTGCCCGGCTCCGGACGCCACGTGCCGTCGTAGCGCGGCTTGAGGCCGGCCTCGCGCTGGCGTTCGCGCAGCGCGTCGAGTTCCTCGGCCGACATGTAGCACGGGTACGCGAGCCCCTGCTCGAGCATCTGCGCGAGCACCGCGCGATAGCGGTCCATCCGCTGCATCTGGTAGATCGGGCCTTCGTCGAAATCCAGGCCGAGCCACTGCATCCCCTCGAGGATCGCGTCGACGGCTTCCTGCGACGAGCGCTCGACGTCGGTATCCTCGATACGCAGCACGAACGTGCCTTTCATCTTGCGCGCGAACGCCCACGGATAGAGCGCGGAGCGGATGTTGCCGAGGTGGATGAAGCCGGTGGGACTCGGCGCGAAGCGGGTACGGACAGGACGGGTCATAAACGGTAACTCGAACGCCTGGGGCGCATGAATGATTCGACGCGGGATCGACGGCGACAGCCCGGACAGCAATGGGGCCGGCCGCGCCCGGAACGGGAAAGAAGCCGGAATTATACTCGCGCCGGTCTTCGCGCCAAGCGCGCCGCTTGCTTTATGATGTGCGCGCCGCGGCCGCCAGCCGGCGCCGCGCCGGCCGCCCGGTTTCTGCCGCACGGCCGCTCGGAACCTATCGCCGCCGCGGGCCGCCCGGCCCGCCGCCAAGCCGCCGGAGAACCACACGATGTCGTCCCCTCGCCTGTCGCGCCGTCACTTCACGATCGCATGCGCATCCGCCAGCCTCGCCGCTTGCACCTCGTTCGGCGACAAGTCCCGCCCCGACAACGCCGCGAATCCCGCGCAGTCGCGCGAGAAGCCCGTGAAGATTGGCATCGCGCTCGGCGGCGGGGCCGCCCGCGGCTTCTCGCACATTGGCGTGCTGAAAGCGCTGGAGGCGCGCGGCATCCCGGTCGAGATCGTCGCCGGCACGAGCGCGGGCTCGGTGGTCGGCGCACTGTACGCGTCGGGGATGAGCGGGCTGCAAATCAACAAGATCGCGCTCGACATGGATCAGGCGGCGATCAGCGACTGGGCGCTGCCGTTCCGCTCGCGCGGGCTGCTGCAGGGCATCGCGCTGCAGAACTTCCTGAACAAGACACTCAACAACCGGCCGATCGAAAAGATGGCGAAGCCGCTCGGCGTCGTCGCGACCGACCTGCAGAACGGCCAGCCGATTCTGTTCCAGCAGGGCAATACGGGGCTTGCAGTGCGCGCGTCGTGCAGCGTGCCGTCGGTGTTCGAGCCCGTGAAGATCGGCAACCGCGAATACGTCGACGGCGGTCTCGTGAGCCCGGTGCCCGCGTCGTTCGCGCGCAAGATGGGCGCGAACTTCGTGATCGCGGTCGACATCTCGTCGCGACCTGACGGCGCGGCGACCTCCAACCCGATCGAGATGCTGCTGCAGACTTTCACGATCATGGGTCAGACGATCAAGACCTACGAGCTCGACAAATACGCGGACGTCGTGATTCGCCCGAACCTCGCGGCGATGGGCGGCAGCGACTTCAACCAGCGCAACGCGGCCATCCTCGCGGGCGAGGAAGCGGTCGCGCGCATCATGCCCGAGTTGCAGCGCAAGCTTGCGGCAGCCCGCGGGGCAGCAGCGGCATAAGCGGACGCATCGTGGAACGCGGCGTGTAACGGGCCGCCCGCAGGCGCCCCCAACCCGCCGCTTCCGCGCGCCCCAAAACAAAAAACCCTGCCTCCTTTCGGTGACAGGGTTTTTTTGATCCGGCCGACCGCCGGCGGGCGTCAGTTGTTGCCGTTCGCCGCGTCGTCGCCGATCGTCGCGCGCACGCGCTGGCGCAGGTCGTCGGCCTTCATCGGGAACGCCGATTCGATTCGGCGCGCACCGGTGAAACGCTTTTCCCAGTAGCCGCTGTCGAGATCGTCGACGCGAACCGTGCTGCCCGTCGACGGCGAATGCACGAACTTGTTGTCGCCGATGTAGATGCCGACGTGCGAGAACGTACGGCGCATCGTGTTGAAGAACACGAGGTCGCCCGGCTTCAGGTTGCTCATGCTGACCTTCTCGCCGACGCGGCTCATCTCTTCCGCGCGACGCGGCAGCGACATGCCGAGGGTGTCCTGGAACACGTAGCGCACGAAGCCACTGCAATCGAGGCCGGAATCCGGCGAGTTGCCGCCCCAGCGGTAGCGCACGCCGATCATGTTCAGCGCGCCGACGACCACGTCGCCTGCCTTGCCGGCCATGCCGGCGAGGAACGACTTCGCGCCGCCGCTCGACGGCTGCGCGCTGGTCTGCTGGAGGGACGAATTCGACCCGATTTGAGTCGAATTCGTGACATTCTGGTTAAAACTGCTGACTTCGTCGGCGAACGCGCCGGGAGCTGCTGCGAACAGGGCGCCGATGAACAGTCCGGCGAGGGTGCGCGCGCATGCCTGGGTCAGGGATCGATGCTGCATTGGTCGATGGAATGTGCTTAAAAATCAGCTGATTGGCGGAAAATTTCGGTCGATACTAGCCAGCGCGTAATCGTTTGTCAAAACAAATTAAAAAATACAATCGAGATAGTCAGACCATTGGACGCTTATCACGCTTTCCAGACCGCTTTCAACAGCTTTTGTGTGTAAGGATGTGACGGTCTCGTGAAGATATCGGCCACGTCCCCGGACTCGACGATCGCCCCGCCCTGCATCACCGCGACCCGATGCGCCATCGCGCCGATCACCTCCAGATCGTGGCTGATGAATACATAGCCGAGGTTGTATTTCTGTTGCAAATTCGCGAGCAGTTTCAGCACCTGCTGCTGGATCGACACGTCGAGCGCGGAAGTCGGTTCGTCGAGGATCAGGATGCGCGGCTCCAGCACGAGCGCGCGCGCGATTGCGATCCGCTGGCGCTGCCCGCCCGAGAATTCGTGCGGATAGCGATGCAGCACCGTGCGGTCGAGGCCGACTTCGCGCAGCACGGCCAGCGACTTCGCGCGGCGCGCGTCCGGCGTCAGCTCCGGGCGATGCAGTTCGAGCCCCTCGCCTACGATCCGCTCGATCGTGTGACGCGGCGACAGCGAGCTGAATGGATCCTGAAAGACGACCTGCATGTTCGAGCGCAGCGCGGTCTGTTCGCGGCCGCGGTAGGTCGACAGCGCACGCCCCTGGAATTCGATCTCGCCGTGCACCGTCCGTTGCAGCCCGAGCAGCGCCATCGCGAGCGTCGACTTCCCCGAACCGGATTCGCCGACGATCCCGAGCGTCTCGCCCTGCCGCACCGACACGGACACGTCCGCGACCGCCGTCACGGGCATCGTGCCGAACCAGCCCGCGAAGCCCGGCCGCTTGCGCGCGAACTGCACGCTGACGTGACGCGCTTCGAGCACGACGGGCGCGATCGGCAGCACCGACGCGACCGTGCGCTGCGGCCGGCTATTCAGCAGCCGCCGGGTGTACGGATGCTCCGGCTCCGCGAAGATCCGCTCGACCGGCCCGCTTTCGACCAGCTTGCCGCGCTCCATCACCGCGACCCGCTCGGCGAAGTGGCGCACGAGGTTGAGGTCATGCGTGATCAGCAGAACCGCCATCCCGCGCTTTTCCGCCTCCTCGCGCTGCAACTCGAGCAGCAGATCGACGATCTGCGCGCGGATCGTCACGTCGAGCGCCGTGGTCGGCTCGTCCGCGAGCAAGAGGCGCGGTCGGCACGCGAGCGCCATCGCGATCATCGCGCGCTGCCGCTGGCCGCCCGACAACTGATGCGGGTAACTGTCGACGCGCTTCTCCGGCTCCGCGATGCCGGTGCGCGCGAGCAGCGCAATCGCGCGCTTGCGCGCCTCCCCCGCCGTCACGCCGTCGTGCAGCACAATCGTCTCGCCGATCTGCGCGCCGATCGTGTACAGCGGGTTGAGCGCCGTCATCGGCTCCTGGAAGATCATCGCGATGTCCGAGCCGCGCAGCCCGCGCATCTCGCGCTCGCTCTTGCCGGCGAGGTCGTGCCCGGCGAAGCGGATCGTGCCGCTCACGTCGGCGTCGCGCAGCAGCCGCAGGATCGACAGCGCGGTCACGCTCTTGCCCGACCCCGACTCGCCGACGAGCGCGACGCGCTCGCCGCGGCCGATCGCGAGCGTCACGTCGTCGACGGCCACCGTGTCGCCGAAGCGCACGTGCAGATGCTCGAGCGACAGCAGCGGTTCGCCCGCGTTCGAGACGAACGTATCGCTCATCGCTGGCCTCCTGCCGCGCGCACCGAGTCGGCGATCCGCGTGTCGAGCGCGTTGCGCAGCGCGTCGCCCATGAAGGTCAGCAACAGCAGCGTCGTGACCAGCACGCCGAACGTCGACAGCGAGATCCACCACGCGTCGAGATTGCCCTTGCCCTGCGCGAGCAGCTCGCCGAGGCTCGGCGTCGGTGGCGGCACGCCAAGCCCGAGAAAGTCGAGGCTCGTGAGCGCGAGGATCGCACCGCTCATCCGGAACGGCAGGAACGTGATCACGGGCGTCATGCTGTTCGGCAGCACGTGGCGCCAGATGATCTGCCAGTTCGTGAGCCCCATCGCGCGGGCCGCCCGCACGTAGTCCTGCGTGCGGTTGCGCAGGAACTCGGCACGCACGTAGTCGGCCAGGCCGATCCAGCCGAACAGCGACAGCAGCACGATCAGCAGCAGGAAGCTCGGCTCGAAGATCGACGCGAAGATGATCAGCAGGTACAGCTCGGGCAGCGAACTCCAGATCTCGATCAGCCGTTGCCCGACGATGTCGATGCGTCCGCCGAAGAAGCCCTGCACTGCGCCCGCGGCGATCCCGAGCAGCGTGCCGATCGCGGTCAGGATCAGCCCGAACTCGACCGACACGCGGAACCCGTACACGAGCCGCGCGAGCAGGTCGCGCCCCTGCGCGTCGGTGCCGAGCCAGTTCGCGCGCGACGGCGGCGCCGGATTCGGCACGGTCGAAAAGTAATTCAGCGTGTCGTAGTAATAGCGGTTCGGCGGATAGACGACGAAGTTGCCCGGTGCCTCGAGCCGCTTGCGGACATACGGATCGAGATAGTCGGCCGGCGTCGGGAAGTCGCCGCCGAAGGTCGTCTCCGGATACGCATGGAACATCGGGAAATAGGTCTGGCCGTCGTAGCGCACGACGAGCGGCTTGTCGTTCGACCATAGCGGTGCCGCGAGGCTCGCGGCGAACGCGATCGCAAAGATGACGAAGCTCCAGTAGCCGAGGCGCTGCTGGCGAAAGCGCTGCCAGACGCGGCGCGCGGGCGATGGTGACACGCGCGCGCGCGCCGCGTCGATGCGGGACGACACGACGGCCCGGTTCATCGCGCACCTCGCCCGGCGAGCGCGGGCAGGCGTACAGGCGCAACGGCTGGCGGCGTGCTGGCGGACGGTTTCATGTCAGCGCTCCAGATTGTCGAATTGAATGCGCGGGTCGACCCACACGTAGCAGAGGTCGGAGATCAGCTTGGTCGCGAGCCCGATCAGCGTGAACAGGTACAGCGTGCCGAGCACGACCGGATAGTCGCGCCGCACGACCGACTCGTACGACAGCAGCCCGAGGCCGTCGAGCGAGAACAGCGTCTCGATCAGCAGGCTTCCCGTGAAGAACGCGCCGATGAACGCGGCTGGAAACCCGACGATCAGCGGCAGCATCGCGTTGCGGAATACGTGCTTCCACAGCACGGTGCGCTCGGCGAGCCCTTTCGCGCGCGCGGTCAGCACGTACTGTTTGCGGATTTCGTCGAGGAACGCGTTCTTCGTGAGCATCGTGATGACCGCGAAACTGCCGACGACCGATGCGGTGATCGGCAGCGCGATGTGCCACAAATAGTCGAGCACCTTGCCGGCGAGCGACAGCTGCGAAAAGTTGTCCGACGTGAGCCCGCGCAGCGGAAACAACTGCCAGAACGACCCGCCACCGAACAGCACGAGCAACAGCACGCCGAGCACGAAGCCCGGAATCGCGTAGCCGACCAGCACGATGAGGCTCGTCGCGACATCGAACGGCGAACCGTTGCGAACGGCCTTCGCGATGCCGAGCGGCACGGAGATCAGATAGGTGAGAAAGAACGTCCACAATCCGATGCTGATCGACACCGGCAGCTTCTGCACGATCAGCGACCACACGCTCTGGTGGCGGAAGTAGCTATCGCCGAGATCGAAGCGCGCGAAGCGCTTCAGCATCAGCCAGTAACGCTCGAGCGGTGGCTTGTCGAAGCCGTACAGCGCCTTGAGCTGCGCGAGCTGCTGCGCGTCGACGCCGGTATGCGCACGCATCCCGAACGGCGCCGCGCCCTGCTCCGTCGCGCCCTTGCGCAGTTCCTGCACGGCCTGTTCGACCGGGCCGCCCGGCACGAACTGGATCACCGCGAACGTGAGCGTGAGCACGCCGACGAGCGTCGGGATCATCAGCAGCAGGCGTTTGAGGATGTAGCTCCACATAGGGCGTCGACTCGCGATCGATAGGCTGGGTTGAACGAAGGGCCGGCAGGCTTCAGTGATCGGGCTTGGCCCACCAGGTCGACACGACCCAGCCCTCGGCCGAATAGTACAGCGGCAGCGTCTGCGGATAGCCGAGCGTGCGCTTGTATGCGATCCGGTGCGTGGTGCTGTACCACTGCGGGACCGCGTAATAGCCATGCATCAGCACGCGATCGAGCGCATGCGTCGCGTCGAGCAGGTCGTCGCGCGTCTGCGCGGCGCCGAGCGCATGCAGCAGCGTGTCGACGGCCGGCGACTTCAGGCCGATGATATTGTCGGAGCCCGGTTCGTCCGCGAACTTGCTGGCGTAGCGCGAGAACTGCTCGGCGCCCGGCACCTGCACGCCCGGCAGGCGGACCGTCGTCATGTCGTAGTCGAACGCGTCGAGCCGCTTCTGCAGCAGCGCGTAATCGGCCGTGCGAAAGCGCGCGTCGATGCCGAGCTTCGCGAGATTGCGCTGGTAGGCGGTCACGACGCCCTCCATCGCCGCGCCCGAATCGTCGAGAATCTCGAACGTGAACGGCTCGCCCTGCGAGTTGCGCAACGCGCCGTCGCGGTAGGTCCAGCCGGCCTGTGCGAGCAGCGCGCGCGCCTTCAGCAGATTCGCGCGCAGCGAGCCCGGCGGGTTCGTGTTCGGCTGCGTGACCATCGGCCCGAACACGGCCGGGTCCAGCTGCGCGCGCAATGGCTCCAGCAGTTTCAGCTCGCCCGGGCCCGGCGTACCGGTCGCCTGCAGGTCGGTATCGGCGAAATAGCTGTCGAGGCGCGTATACGCGCTATAGAACAGCTGGCGGTTCAGCCATTCGAAGTCGAACGCGAGATCGAGCGCCTGGCGCACGCGCACGTCGCGAAACTGCGGGCGGCGCAGGTTCATGAAGAAGCCCTGCATGCCCGCGCCGTTGTGCTGGCGGAATTCGCGCTTGACGAGCTCGCCGCTGTCGAAGCGCTTGCCGACGTCCCGTCGCGTCCAGTTGCGCGCGATGTATTCGACCAGCACGTCGTACTCGCCGGCCTTGAACGCCTCGAGCCGCGCGACGCCGTCGCCGTACAGCTTGTAGACGATCCGCTCGAAGTTGTCGGTGCCGATCCGCACCGGCAGATCGGCGCCCCAGTACTCGGGATTGCGCCGGTACGTAATGGTGCGGCCGTTGTCGTAGCGCTCGATCAGGTACGGGCCGCTGCCGATCGGCTGCTCGAACGCGAGCTGGTCGAACGGAATCCGCGAACCGTCCGCGCGCAGCCCCCACTTGCGCGAGAACACCGGCACGCCGCCGGCGATCAGCGGCAGCTCGCGGTTCGCGCTACGGAATTCGAAGCGCACGGTCGAAGGGTCGACCACCACGGCCTTCGCGATTTCAGCGAAATATGCGCCGAACTGCGGTGCGGCCAGCTTGCTCTTCAGCGTGTCGAACGAGAACCGGACGTCCTCGGCCGTGACCGGATCGCCGTTCGAGAAGCGCGCGCGCGGGTTCAGGTGGAACGTGACCGAGCGGCGGTCCGGCGCGATCGCGATGTCGTCGGCGAGCAGCCCGTAGGCGGATGACGGTTCGTCCATGCTGCCGGTCGCAAGGCTCTCGAACAACATGTCGATGCCCGGCGCCGGGTTGCCGCGCATCGTGAACGGATTGAACTTGTCGAACGACGTCAGCCGGTTCGGGTTCGCGAGCACGAGCGTGCCGCCCTTCGGCGCGTCCGGGTTCACGTAGTCGAAATGCTTGAAGCCCGGCGGATATTTCGGCTCGCCGTACTGCGCGATCGCATGGGCCGCGTGCGCGGCCGTCGCGGCGAGCACCGCCTGTATTGCCCATGCTGCCGCCGTGCGGCCGGCGGCACGTACTGCACGCGCGGCGCCAAAGCGGGTGCGCGCGGCGGCGGCCCGGGGCGAACCCTTCGTCATAGAGGCCCTGTCGGTCGATTGAGGGATGGAACGTGGGTCGATTCTACCCATTCAATTCGACGTCGAGCCAGCCCGCGGCTTTTCGCGCGTCGCGCCAACGCATCGCGGCTGCCGCGCGCGGCCCGCGCGGGCAAAAGAAAACCGCCACGCGGGCGGTCTTCTTCTCATGCGCGCATGTCGATCAACGCCAGCCGTTGTGGCGGCCATTATCCCAATGACCGTGATCGCGATCGCGATCGCCGCCCCAGCCGCGGCCATGATGGCGATACCACTCGTCGCGGCCCCAGTAGCGGCGGCCGTCCCAGTAACGATCGCCGTGCCAGCCGATCACGATCGCCGGTGCCGGCGCGTAGACGGGCGCCGGTGCATACACGGGCGCCGGCTGGTAGACGACCGGCGGAGGCGGCGGCGCATACACGGGCGCGGGCGCGACGTAGACCGGGGCCGGCACGCCGACGTTGATCCCGACATTGACTCCCGCCATTGCTGCGCCCGACACGAGCAAGGCCGTCATACCGGTCAAGAGCGAGGCAATACGCAAAGTCTTCATGGATTCCTCTTCGAGTTGTTTCATGTGTGATTCGACTATAGCGACAAGCGCCGTCCCGGCATATTTCAAGTTTGTAAGAACTGATGCGCGGGATGGCAGCCGGAAGCGCCGCTAACGTCTTGTAACAATTAACGGCTCGCGGCCGTACCCAACCGCCCAAGTGTCCTTGCCGCGCCGGCCGGCCTCTTCGTCCTTTCCGCCCGTTCCTAAAACATCTTTCATCCTGGCCCGCGCCCGGCGTTAAGCGGCGCCACGCACACTGCGCGAGCCGATGCGGGCTCACGCCGCGCTTCGGCATCTCGCTGACAGGCCGGCGCCCCGCGCCGGCGGAGACTTCGCCGATGCTGAAACTCGTCCGACTCGCGCTCGCGCGCCCCTATACATTCATCGTGCTAGCGCTGCTGATTCTGATCGCGGGACCGCTCGCGGCGCTGCGCACGCCGACCGACATTTTCCCCGACATCCGGATTCCGGTCATCAGCGTCGTGTGGAATTACGCGGGCCTGCAGCCGGCCGACATGGCCGGGCGCATCGTCACCTACTATGAACGCACGCTCGGCACGACGGTCAACGACGTCGCGCACATCGAGTCGCAGTCGTTCCGCAGCTTCGGGATCGTCAAGATCTTCTTCCAGCCGAGCGTCGACATCCGCACGGCAACCGCGCAGGTCACGTCGATCTCGCAGACGGTGCTCAAGCAGATGCCGCCCGGCACCACGCCGCCGCAGATTCTCAACTACAACGCGTCGACCGTGCCCGTGCTGCAGCTGGCGCTGACGAGCGACACGCTGAACGAGCAACAGCTTGGCGACTATGCGACCAACGTGATCCGGCCGCAGCTGCTGTCGGTCGCCGGCGTCGCGATTCCGTCGCCGTATGGCGGCAAGGTGCGTCAGGTGCAGATCGACCTCGATCCGCAAGCGCTGCAGGCGAAGGGGCTGTCCGCGCAGGACGTCGCGATCGCGCTCGCGCAGCAGAACCAGATCATCCCGGCCGGCACGCAGAAGATCGGCCGCTTCGAGTACAACATCCGCCTCAACGACAGCCCGTTGACCATCGACCAGCTCAACGCGCTGCCGATCCGGACCGTCAACGGCGCGGTGATCTTCATGCGCGACGTCGCGCACGTGCGCGACGGCTTTCCGCCGCAAGGCAACATCGTGCGCGTCGACGGCCGCCGCGCGGTGCTGATGAGCGTACTGAAAAGCGGCTCGGCGTCGACGCTCGACATCATCGCCGGCGTGAAGGCGCAATTGCCGCGCATCGAGGCAACGCTGCCGCCGTCGCTCAGGCTCGTCGTGATGGGCGACCAGTCGGTGTTCGTCAAGGGCGCCGTGAGCGGCGTCGCGCGCGAAGGGCTGATCGCCGCTGCGCTCACGTCCGCGATGATCCTGCTGTTCCTCGGCAGCTGGCGCTCGACGCTGATCATCGCCGCGTCCATTCCGCTCGCGGTGCTGGCGGCGATCGCCGCGCTCGCCGCCGCCGGCGAGACGCTCAACGTGATGACGCTCGGCGGGCTCGCGCTCGCGGTCGGCATTCTCGTCGACGATGCGACCGTCACGATCGAGAACGTGAACTGGCATCTCGAACAGGGCAAGAACGTCCGCGACGCGATCCTCGACGGCGCGTCGCAGATCGTCGCGCCCGCGTTCGTGTCGCTGCTGTGCATCTGCATCGTGTTCGTTCCGATGCTGCTGCTCGACGGCGTCGCGCGCTTCCTGTTCGTGCCGATGGCCGAAGCCGTGATCTTCGCGATGATTGCGTCGTTCGTGCTGTCGCGCACGTTCGTGCCGATGATGGCGCGCTATCTGCTGCGCCCGCACGCCGCCCATCCGGCGGCCGTGCTCGCGCCGCACGGCGCGCCATTCCCGACGCCGCAATCGCGCAATCCGCCCGTCGCGTTCCAGCAGGGATTCGAGCGCCGCTTCGCGGCCTTGCGCACCCGCTACCGTGCCGTGCTCGGCCTCGCGCTCGCGCATCGCGCGCGCTTCGTCGTGCTGTTTCTCACGGCGGTCGCGCTGTCGTTCGTCCTGGTGCCGGGGCTCGGCCGCAACTTCTTCCCGTCGGTCGACGCCGGCGAAATCGCGCTGCACGTGCGCGCGCCGATCGGTACGCGCATCGAGGAGACGGCCGCGCTGTTCGATCGCGTCGAGCGCACGGTGCGCGGCGTCGTGCCGCCGCGCGCGCTCGCGAGCATCGTCGACAACATGGGGCTGCCGAACAGCGGGATCAACCTCACGTACAGCAACAGTGGCACGATCGGCCCGCAGGACGGCGACATCCTCGTGTCGCTCACCGGCGACCATGCGCCGACCGCCGACTACGTGAAGAAGCTGCGCACCGTGCTGCCGCGCGCGTTCCCCGGCGTCACGTTCTCGTTCCTGCCTGCCGACATCGTCAGCCAGATCCTCAACTTCGGCGCGCCCGCGCCGATCGACGTACAGGTGACGGGCCCCGATCCCGCGGCAAACCATGCGTATGCGACCGAGCTGCTGCGGCGCATCCGCACGGTGCCGGGCATCGCCGACGCGCGCGTGCAGCAGGCGTCGACTTATCCGCAGTTCACGGTGTCGGTCGACCGCGCGCTCGCCGCGCAGCTCGGCATCACCGAGCAGGACGTCACCGATGCCGTCGTCGCGAGCCTGTCCGGCACGAGCCAGGTATCGCCGACCTACTGGCTCGATCCGCACAACGGCGTGTCCTACCCGATCGTCGCGCAGACACCCCAATACCGGATGACGTCGCTGTCGGACCTGCGCGCGCTGCCCGTCACGGGGCGCTCGGGTGCACCGCAATTGCTCGGCGGCCTCGCGACGATCGTACGCGGCCAGACCGACGCGGTCGTGTCGCACTACGACATCGCGCCGCTGGACGACATCTTCGCGACGACCCAGGACCGCGATCTCGGCGCGGTCAGCGCCGACATCGAGCGCGTGCTCCACGCAAGCGCGGCCGACCTGCCGAAGGGGTCGCGCGTGACCGTGCGCGGCCAGGTCCAGACGATGAGCAGCGCGTTCGGCGGGCTGCTCGCCGGCCTTGCCGGCGCGGTGCTGCTGATCTATCTGCTGATCGTCGTGAACTTCCATTCGTGGCGCGACGCGTTCGTGATCGTGAGCGCGCTGCCTGCGGCGCTCGCCGGCATCATGTGGATGCTGTTCGTCACGCGCACGCCGCTGTCGGTGCCGGCGCTGACGGGCGCGATCCTGTGCATGGGCGTCGCGACCGCGAACAGCATCCTGGTCGTCACGTTCGCGCGCGAGCGGCTCGCGCATACGGCCGACGCGACCGTCGCCGCGCTCGAGGCCGGTTTCACGCGCTTCCGGCCCGTGATGATGACCGCGCTCGCGATGATCATCGGCATGGCGCCGATGGCACTCGGTCTCGGCGACGGCGGCGAACAGAACGCGCCGCTCGGCCGCGCGGTGATCGGCGGCCTGCTCTGCGCGACCGTCGCGACGCTCGTGTTCGTGCCCGTCGTGTTCAGCCTCGTCCATCGGCACGATCCCGCGCCCGACTCCGCATCCCTGCCCCTTACTCCGGGAGAACAGCATGTCCACTGAATTCGACGTCCGCCCCCCCGCCACGCCGCGTTACCTGAAGCCGCTCGCGATCGCCGGCGTGATCGCGGCACTCGCCGCCGCCGCGGCCGGCGTCGTCGAACGCGCGCACGATGCGCGGGAAGTCGCCGCATGGACCGCCAGCCAGGCGATCCCGACCGTCGCGACGGTCGCGCCGCAGCCGGCCGCAGCCGACGCGCTGGTGCTGCCAGGTCGTCTCGACGCCTACGTCGACGCGCCGATCTACGCGCGCGTGCCCGGCTACCTGCATGCGTGGTACGTCGACATCGGCGCGCACGTGAAGGCCGGCCAGCTGCTCGCGTCGATCGACACGCCCGACCTCGACCAGCAGCTGCAGCAGGCGCGCGCCGACCTGCAAAGCGCGAATGCGAACGAACGGCTCGCGGCCGTCACCGCTGCGCGCTGGTCCGAAATGCTCGCGCAGGATTCGGTGTCGCGGCAGGAGGCCGACGAGAAGCGCAGCGATCTCGATGCGAAACGGGCGGCCGTGGCCGCCCGCACCGCGAACGTGCGGCGGCTCGAGGCGCTCGAATCGTTCAAGCGCCTCACCGCGCCGTTCGACGGCGTCGTGACCGCGCGCAAGACCGATGTCGGCGCGCTGATCGACGCGGGCAGCGGCAACGGCGCCGAACTCTTCACCATCTCGGATGCACGGCGGCTGCGGCTCTACGTCCATATTCCGCAGGACGACGCTGGCGCGATCCGTGCGGGCATGCATGCCGCGCTGACCGTCCCCGAGCGTCCCGGCACGACGTTCGATGCGACGCTCGCCGATTCCGCGCAGGCGATCGATCCGGCTTCCGGCACGCTGCTCGCGCAGTTCTCGATCGCGAACCCGGCAGGCACGCTGTTCCCGGGCGAATACGCGCAGGTACAGATTGCGATGGCCAACGCCGCGCACGCGCTGACGATTCCGGCGAGCACGCTGATCTTCCGCCACGACGGGTTGCAGATCGCCGTGCTCGACGCGACCGGGCATGCGCGCTTGCGCCACGTGGCGATCGCGACCGATCTCGGCACGCGCGTCGAGATCGCGTCTGGGCTCGCAGCGAGCGACCGCGTGATCGACAATCCGCCCGATTCGCTCGCGGACGGCGACCCGGTGCGCATCGCCGGCGCCACGACGACGGAGCCTGCGCATGGCTGACCGTACGCTCGCTGCATGGCTCGGCAGCGTCGCGCTGCTCGCCGGCTGTTCGTTCGCGCCAACGTATCACGCGCCGGCCGTGCCGGTGCCGGCCGCATTTCGCGAAACCGGCCCGTGGATCGATGCCGCCCCGGCCGATCGCCTGCCGCGCGACGGCTGGTGGCGCGTGTACGGCGACGCGACACTCGACCGGCTCGAGCCGCTCGTCGCACGCGCGAATCCGGACCTCGCCGCCGCCGTCGCACGGCACGACGAAGCGGCCGCACTGTTCGACGAGGCACATGCCGCGTTGCTGCCGACCATCGGCATCGGCGCCGAGACCGACCGCGACCGGCAGTCCGCGCGCCGGCCGCTGCGCGGCACCGGGCAGCCCGACGTCTACGAATCGAACACGCTCGACGCCGGGCTCGGCTACGACATCGATCTGTGGGGCAAGGTCCGCAACACGGTTGCCGCCAGCCGCGACAACGCGCAAGCCGCGGCCGATGATCTCGCATCCGTCCGGCTCAGCCTGCAGGCCCGCGTCGCCAGCACCTACTTCGATCTCGCGGGACTCGATCGTGAAGCGGACTCGCTCGCGCAGACGATCGATGCATATCGCCGTGCGTGGCAACTGACCGTCAGCCGCCATCGCGGCGGCCTCGCATCGGGGCTCGACGTATCGCGCGCGCAAACGCAGCTCGCGCTCGCGCAGGCTCGCGCATCCGACATCGCCGCACGCCGTGCGCTCGACGAGCATGCGATCGCCGTGCTCGTCGGCGTATCCGCGTCGACGTTCTCGCTGCCGGCCGCCACCGCGCTGCCCGCCGTTCCGTCGATTCCGACCGGACTCGCGTCGACGCTGCTCGAACGCCGCCCGGACATCGCCGCCGCGGAGCGCCGCGTCGCGGCCGCGAACGCTCGGATCGGCGTCGCGCGCGCCGCGTACTTCCCGGACCTGTCGCTCGGCCTCGACGCGGGTTTCCAGAGCGACACGTTCTCGCCGTGGCTCGCCGCACCGAACGAAATCTGGTCGATCGGGCCGCGGCTCGCGACGACACTGTTCGACGGCGGCCTGCGTGCGGCGGGCGTGCGCCACGCGCGCGCGCAGTTCGCCGAACAGGGCGCACGTTACCGAAGCGTCGTACTGGCGGCGTTCCGCGAAGTCGAGGACGATCTCGCGCTACTGCACCGGCTCGGAGACGAATCGGCCCAGGACGACACCGCGCTCGTCGCGGCGCGGCAGTCGCTTGCGCTTGCGATGTCGCGCTATCGCGACGGCGCCGTCAGCTATCTCGACGTGGTCACCGCGCAGACGACCGAGCTCGACACGCAGATCGCGGCGCTCGACGTCGATGCACGACGCCTGCAGGCGTCCGTCGCGCTCGTACGCGCGCTCGGCGGCGGCTGGCACGATGCGCGTTCATGAACGTTTCTTCATCGGCACGCCCGGCGCCTGACGCAACGCGCCCGATAACGTGTGGCCTGCCGGCTTCGCATTCGCGGCACCGGTCTCCACCCTTCGCAAAGGATCACGCCATGAAGATACTGCCGTTCGCCACCCTGCTCTGCGCCCTCTGTGTCGCGCTGCCCGGCCGTGCCGCCGCATCGCAATCCGCCGCGACGACCGCGCCGCGAACGCTTGCATCGGCTGCCTCCGCGCCGGCGTCATCGCGCGATGCGTGGAATGCGCCGCCGATGACGCCGCTCACGCGCGCCCAGGTCTATCGCGAACTCGTTCGCGCCCAGCGCGACGGCCAGCTCGCGCAGCTCAACCGCGCGCTTTATTCGCACTGATCGCGCCGCAACGGCGACGCCGCGTGCCATGCCGCCGGCGTCCGTTCGCCGTTCGCAAGCCCAAGCGATACCGCGTCGTCAACCGCCGGCATCGAACCTGAATCCGAATCGCGCAACCGTCTCGATGCGCGCGGAAAACGCGTGCGCGACGAGCTTGCGCCGCAGCCGCACGACCAGCGCATTGACGGTTTCCGGTTCGATGTCGGCGTCACCCCATGCGTAACGCAGCACGGCATCGCGCCCGACCGGCCGCCCGGCTTCGCGCAGCAGGCATTCGACGACACGGAATTCGCGTGCGCTGAGTGCCAGCCTGCGGCCGCGCTCCTCGAGCGCGCGCGTGGCCGCGTCGAGCCGCACCGACTCGCGCAACGCGATGACGCCCGCGCGACGCCACAGCGCCCGCAGGCGTTCGTGCAGTTCCACGAACGAACACGGCTGGGCAAGACACACGTCGCAGCCGGCCTGCAGCAGCCGCGCACGTCGTGCGGGCGTCGCACCGACGACGAGCGCGGCGATCGTCGCGCCGCTGGAGGATGCGGCAAGCCGCGGCAACATGTCGAGCAGCACGGCGCCGGCAGCCGCATCGGGTTCGACCACCACGATCGCGTCGAAGCGGTCCTGCGCCGCCGCGAAGCAGCCGTCGCGCCACGCGTCGACGCGCTCCACACCGTGCGTGCTTTCGCGGAACGCCTTGTCGAGCCGCGCCGCCTCAGGCGTCGGCGGTGAAATAAGCAGGATGCGCATGACCGTTTTCCCGCGTGCTCATCCGAGCGAGCGCGGCCAGCATTCGACCGTGATCGCCGTACCGACCGGCTGTGCATCGCCGATCCGCAGCGCGAAGCCATGCACGCGCATCACCGCCGACACGATGCTCAACCCGAGTCCCGAACCGTTCACGTGACGCGTGCGCTCGCCGCGATAGAAGCGCTCGAGCACCGCATCGCGCTCGCCCGGTGCGATCCCGGGCCCGGTGTCCTCGAACCGCACGACCGGGCCGTTCGGTGTCGCGTGGAGCGCGACGCGCACGCGACCGCCGGGCGGCGTGAACTTGATCGCGTTGTCCGCGAGATTGCTGAACGCCTCGAACAACAATGCGCGGTCGCCATGAATGCCGTCGACCGGCATCGCGTCAAGCCCGAATGCGACGCCTCCCGCTTCGGCGAGCGGCTCGTACAGCTCGCACACGTCGCGCAGCAATGCCGCGACGTCCACCACTGCGAACCCGCCGCGTCGGCTCAGCGTCCCGATCTCGGAGATGCGCAGCATCGCGCGAAAGCGCTCGAGCAGCCGGTCGGTTTCATCGCGCGCCGACGCGAGCAGTTGCGCCGACGCCGGATCGTGCGCGCAATGCGGCTGTTCGGCGAGCCGCGCCAGCATCGTATGCACGCGTGCGAGCGGTGTGCGCAGATCGTGCGCGATGCCGTCGCAGGTGTGACGCACCTCGCCCATCAGCCGCTCGACTTCGTCGAGCATGTGGTTCACGAGATGCGCGAGCAGGTCCAGCTCGTCGTAGCGGCCCACCGGCAACCGCTTGCCGAGATCGCCCTCGGCGATCTGTCGCGTGACGCGCCGGATCGCGGCGACGCGGCGCATCTGCCGCATGCCGAGCATGCTGCCGCCCGCGATGCCCGCGATCAGGATCAGCACGCCGCCGATCACGAGCCCGCGGATCGCGACTTCGCGAATCTGGATGAAATGCGACAGGTCGCGCGCGACCACCAGCGTCATCCCGTCGTCGCGGTGCACGGCCATCGCGCGCGTGATCGGCGCGGGCTGGCCGTCGAGCGGCACGAGCGTACGGTCGAGCGTGCGCCCGCGGCGATCCGTGCGCAGCGCGGGCGGCGTCGCGATGTCGCCGGCCACGCGGTGCCCGCTCGCGTCGAACAGCCCGTAGAAATTCGTATGCATGTGCTCGTGCTCGAGCCGGCGGTGAATCGCGAGCGGCAGCTCGGCGTCGGGGATCGAATCGAAGTAGATCAGTTGCCACGCGAGCACCTCGTCGGTGTCGCGCGTCATCGTGCGCGTCGCGGCGACGTTGATCACGCCCGCGAGCAGCAGCAGCGAAATCGAGAAGATCGCCGCGTACGCGCACAGCCAGCGAAACGTCGTCGTATGCCAGCGACGCGTGAAGTTCGCCGCACGGGCCGCATCCATCCGTGCCTCCGTCATCGGAGCATGTAGCCCGAGCCGCGCACGGTCTGGATCATCGGCACGGCACCCGGCGGGTCGATCTTCTTGCGCAGCCGCCCCATGTGGACATCGATCAGGTTGGTGCCCGGGTCGAAGTGATAGCCCCACACGGCTTCGAACAGCATCGTGCGCGTGATCGTCTGCCCCGCGTTGCGCATCATGAATTCGAGGACACGAAACTCGGTGGGCAGCAATGGAATCTCGTCGACGCCACGGCGCGCGCAGCGCGAAATGAGGTCGAGTTCGAGTGCGCCGACCGTCAACAGCGTCTGCTGCGGCACGCCCGAGGCCTGCCGGCGGCGCAACAACACTTCGATGCGCGCGCTCAGTTCGCCGGAATCGAACGGCTTGGTCAGGTAGTCGTCGCCGCCCGCGCGCAGCCCGCGGATGCGCTCGTCGACGTCGCCGAGCGCGCTCAGCATCAGCACCGGCGTATCGATGCCGACCGTGCGCATCGCGGTCAGGATCGCGAGCCCGTCAGCGCCGGGCAGCATCCGGTCTAGCGTGATCGCGTCGTAGGATGCGCTCATCGCGCGCATCATTCCCTCACGGCCGTTGTCGATCCAGTCGACCTCGAATCCGCGCGCGGTCAGCTCACCAACGATCTCGTTCGCGGTCACCGCATCGTCTTCGACCGTCAGTACTCGCATGCCCGTCCTCGCAATGGCTGTCACGACGCGCACACAGATGCGCGTGCAACTATCGTAGCCGTGTCGATCGCCGTCCGGCGTTAGATGAAAATAGCTTCATTCGGCATCGGGCGGATGCGGGTGAAACATGTTTCATCCGTGCGTCGCCCACCTGGCCCTGCGCACTGCCTACGCTGACGTCATGCGGCATCGGGCCGCGAACTCAGGAGCCATCGGATGAAACTGTCGATTACCGTCGCCTGCATGCTGAGCGCATGCGTCAGCACCGCCGCGTTCGCGGCGCCTCACCTGACGCCGCAGGAATGCAACGCCTACCCGTTCGTCCACACGCGGCACGAAGTCACGCACGCGGATCTCGTGCGCGAGCTGACCGAACTCGAACAGGTCGGCTACGATCCGGCGCACAGCAGCCCCTACTATCCCGACGATCTCGACGGCGCGCAGCGCCGGCTCGCCGCCGAATATCGCTCGGACTGCACGCGTGCACTGACGGCGGACGCGCGCACGGACACGCACTGACCGGCGCGCGCGGCGCGGCCGAAATGAGAAAAAGGCGGCACTCACGTGCCGCCTTTTTTTGCATGAAGCGCATGGAGATCGTCCGCTGCGCCGCGATGCCGTTCAGCGCGACATCATGTTCATGCTGACGTTGTGCATCACCCACAGCGTGCCGACGATCAGGATCGCCGCGGTCAGCACGGTGTAGCTGAACGCCATCACGTTCCAGCGCTGGCCGGACGAACCGTTCATGTGCAGGAAGTACACGAGGTGCACGACGATCTGCACGAACGCGAGCGCGGCCAGCGCGATCAGCGATGCGTGCGGCGACAGCACGCCGCCCATCACGAGGCCGAACGACGCGGCCGTGAGCAGAACCGACAGGATGAAGCCGGCGACATAGCCGCCGACGCTGCCGTGCCCTTCTTCGAGTTGAGACGAATGCGAATGAGCCATTTAGATCACGCTCGCGAGATAGACAAAGGAAAACACGCAGATCCACACGATGTCGAGGAAGTGCCAGAAGAGGCTCAGGCACGTCAGGCGCCGCAGGTCGCGATCAGTCAGGTCGCCGCCGCGCGATACGATCTGCCCGGCGAGCACGATCATCCACAGCAGGCCAGCCGTCACGTGCAACCCGTGCGTGCCGACCAGCGTGAAGAACGCCGACAGGAACGCGCTGCGCTGCGGGCCTGCGCCTTCCGCGATCAGGTGCGAGAACTCACGTAGTTCCATCGCGAGAAATGCCGCGCCGAGCACGAACGTCACCGCGAGCCATGCGAGCAGCGCGCCGCGCCGCTGCTTGTACGCGGCCAGCATCGCGAAACCGTAGGTGATGCTGGACAGAAGCAGCGCGGCGGTTTCGACCGCGACGCCCGGAATGTCGAACAGGTCCTTCGCGGTCGGACCGCCCGCGTACTGGTTGCCGAGCACCGCGAACGTCGCGAACAGCGCCGCGAAGATCACGCAGTCGGTCATCAGGTACAGCCAGAAGCCGAACACCGAGTGCGACGGCGGATGGTCGTCGTGCTCGAGCAAGGTTGCGCTCAAGGTTTTCTGCAACATCAGTTGGCCTCCAGTTCAACGTCGTCGACATGCGTGGCCACGCGTGCCGCCGGTTGCTTCTCTTCGATCCTGCGCACCTTCGACGCCGGGATGTAGTAGCCGTCGTTGTCACGCGAGCTGTAGATCACGAGCGTCGCGACGATGCCGACCAGGCCGCCGATGGCCATCCACCAGATGTGCCACACAAGCGCGAAGCCCAGCACCAGGCTGAAGATCGCGACCACGAGGCCCGCACACGTGTTCGACGGCATGTGGATGTCGCGGATCGTCGCCGGGTTCGGCCGACCGTCGCCGCGTGCCTTCATGTCGGCATACGCATCGAGCGTGCGCACTTGCGGGATCACCGCGAAGTTGTACTCGGCTGGCGGCGACGAGGTCGCCCATTCGAGCGTGCGGCCGCCCCACGGATCGCCCGTGGTGTCGCGGTAAGCCGGCAGGTTGCGGTTGCGGATGCTGACGACCAGTTGCAGCAGCTGGCATGCGATGCCGATCGCGATCAGCACGGCGCCGAACGCGGCGACCAGCAGCCACGGATGCCACGCCGGGTTGTCGTAGTGGTTCAGACGCCGCGTCATGCCCATGAAGCCGAGCACGTAGAGCGGCACGAACGCGACGTAGAAGCCGACCTGCCAGAACCAGAACGCGGCCTTGCCGAGCTTCTCGTTCAGCTTGAAGCCGAACGCCTTCGGGAACCAGTAGTTGAAGCCAGCGAGGTACCCGAACAGCACGCCGCCGATGATCACGTTGTGGAAGTGCGCGATCAGGAACAGGCTGTTGTGCAGCACGAAGTCCGCACCCGGAATCGCCATCATCACGCCGGTCATGCCGCCGAGCGTGAACGTGACCATGAAGCCGATCGTCCACAGCACGGGCGTCGTGAATTCGATCCGGCCGCGGTACATCGTGAAGAGCCAGTTGAACACCTTCACGCCGGTCGGGATCGCGATGATCATCGTCATGATGCCGAAGAACGCATTCACGTTCGCACCGGAACCCATCGTGAAGAAGTGATGCAGCCACACGAGGAACGACAGCACCATGATCGCGCAGGTCGCGTACACCATCGTCTTGTAGCCGAACAGCGGCTTCTTCGAGAACGTCGCGATGACTTCCGAGAAGATGCCGAAAGCCGGCAGGATCAGGATGTACACCTCCGGATGGCCCCACGCCCAGATCAGGTTCAGGTACAGCATCGCGTTGCCGCCGGCTTCGTTCGTGAAGAAGTGCATGCCGAGGTAACGGTCGAGACCGAGCAGCGCGAGCGTCGCGGTCAGGATCGGGAACGACGCCATGATCAGCACGTTCGTGCAGAGGGCCGTCCACGTGAACACCGGCATCTTCATCAGCGTCATGCCGGGCGCGCGCATCTTGATGATCGTCACGAAGAAGTTCACGCCGGTCAGCAGCGTGCCGACACCCGAAATCTGCAGCGCCCACAGGTAGTAGTCGACCCCTACCCCCGGACTGAACTGCAGCTCCGACAGCGGCGGATACGCGAGCCAGCCCGTCTGCGCGAACTCGCCGATCACGAGCGACACGTTGATCAGGATCGCGCTGACCGCAGTCATCCAGAAGGACAGCGAGTTGATGAACGGAAAGGCGACGTCGCGCGCGCCGATCTGCAGCGGCACGACGAGGTTCATCAGGCCGACCATGAACACCATCGCCATGAAGAAGATCATGATCACGCCGTGTGCCGTGAAGATCTGGTCATAGTGATGCGGCGGCAGGTAGCCGGGCGCGTTGTAAGCGAGCGCGAGCTGCATGCGCATCATGATCGCGTCGGCGAAGCCGCGCAGCAGCATGATCAGCGCGACGATGATGTACATCACGCCGAGTTTCTTGTGGTCGACGGTCGTCAGCCACTCCGTCCACAGCCACTTCCAGCGGCCGGTGATCGTCAGCGCGGCGAGGATGCCCAGCACGACCAGCCCCATGAAGGCACCTGCCCCCATGATGATGGGCTGATCGAACGGGATCGCCGATAGTGTGAGTTTGCCGAACATGCGTTACCCCTTCGTGCCGCAGGCGGCGTCCTTCAGGTCGAGGACGTGGCCATCGTTGTATTTCGCGATGATGTTGTGGAAGAGCCGCGGATCGACCGACGAGAAGTAGCGCACGGGCGCCTTCTCGCTCGGCTGCGCGACGGTGCCGTACACGGTCGCGTCGAGCCGGTCGGGCGAAGCCTTCACCTTCTGCACCCAGGCGTCGAACTGCTCGCGCGGCTCGGCGAGCGTGCGGAACTTCATGTCGGAGAAGCCTCGGCCGCTGAAGTTGGCGGACGTGCCCGCGTAGTCGCCGGCTTCGTCGGCGATCAGGTGCAGGCGCGTTTGCATGCCGGCCATCGCGTACACCTGGCCGCCGAGCTGCGGAATGAAGAACGAGTTCATCACCGAATCCGACGTGATGCGGAAGTTCACCGGCGTACCGACCGGAATCGCGAGCTGGTTCACCGACGCGATGCCGAGTTCCGGATAGATGAACAGCCACTTCCAGTCGAGCGCGACGACCTCGACGTCGATCGGCTTCACCGACGACTCGAGCGGCTTGTACGGATCGAGTTCGTGCGTGGTTTTCCACGTGAGCACGCCGAGAAACAGGATGATCAGCGTCGGCACCGTCCAGATCACGACCTCGATCGCGGTCGAGTGCGACCAGTTCGGCGCGTAGGCGGCGTTGCGGTTCGAGGCGCGGTAACGCCACGCGAACCACAGCGTGAGCAGGATCACCGGCACGACGACGATCAGCATCGCCCATGTCGACGTCGCGATCAGCGCCTTTTCCGCGGCGCCGACGCTTCCTTTCGGATTTAGTACATCTAAATTACAGCCTGACAGGCTCAGTGCTGCGCCGATCGATATCAGCGCCGCCCAGCCTCTTGAAGCTTTTCTTTTCATCACACAGCCCGAGGGTCATTGAATCCGTTGCGTATGCCCGATGCGCATTCGATCCACGAAAGTGGCCGAATCATACGTCGCGCGGGCGCGACGAAAAACCGGTGGATGCGGCAAATCATCATTGCAAAATCTGCTGTGAGACAGATTGTCGCGGGGCAATTTCACGCAGCCGGAAGGCAAGCGCGAGCCGGCCGGACGCCGCCCGCGCCAGCCCGGATGGATGTGCGCACAACGATCGCGTCGCCAGGCGATCAGCCGTGCGTCGCTGCCATGTACGCCTGCGCGGGCGCGCCACCGTCCCCTGCCGGCAGCTTCGAGTGGCTGGCGTCGTCGATCAGCCGCGCAACGGTCGGGTCGATCGCGTCGGTGAACGGCTTCGGATCGACGCCGACCATCAGCACGATCAGCGCGAGCGACGCGAACATCACGATCTCGCGGCGGCTGAGGTCGGCGAGCTTCGCGATGCGCGCGCTCGCGACCTTGCCGAACACGACGCGCTTGACCATCCACAGCGTGTACGACGCACTGAGGATCAGCGTGAGCGCCGCGACCGCGCCGATCCAGAAGTTGACGCGAATCGCGCCCATGATGACCATGAACTCGCCGACGAAGCCCGACGTGCCCGGCAGGCCGACGTTGGCCATCGCGAACAGCAGCGCGAACGTCGCGAAGCGCGGCATGACACCCGCCACGCCGCCATACGCGGTGATGTCTCGCTGGTTCGTGCGATCGACCAGCACGCTCACGCACAGCAGCATCGCGCCCGCGACGAAGCCGTACGACACGAGCTGCACGATCGCACCCTCGACGCCGATCTGGTTGAACAGGAACAGCCCGAGCGTGACGATCCCCATGTGCGCGACCGTCGAATAGGCGAGAAGCTTGCCGAGATCAGTCTGCGCGAGCGCGATCAGGCTCGCGTAGACGATCGCGAACAGCGACAGCGCGATCACGGCCGGCGCGAAGAAGTGGCTCGCGTCCGGCGTGATCGGCAGCGCGAAGCGCAGGAAACCGTAGCCGCCGAGCTTGAGCATCGCGAGCATCAGCGCCGCGCCCGTCGGGCCGTCCGTGTAGACGTCGCGCAGCCACGTATGCACCGGCCACATCGGCACCTTGACCGCGAACGCGGCGAAGAAACCGAGGAACACCAGCAACTGCGGTGCAAAGCCGAGCTGCAGCGTGCGCCATGCGTTCATGTCGAACGTATGCGACTTCGCGTACAGGTACAGCATCGCCATCAACAGCAGCAGCGAACCCGCGAACGAGATGAAGAAGAACTTCACGGCCGCGTAGACGCGCTGCTCCCTGCCCCACGTACCGATCAGCAGGTACAACGGAATCAGCGTCGCCTCGAAGAAGATGAAGAACAGCAGCCCGTCCTGCGCGACGAACACGCCGACCATCAGCCCCGACAGGATCAGGAACGACGCGTAGTACTGCGCGACGCGCACCGTCACCGACTCCCACGACGCGATCACGACGACGAGCGTCGTGAAGGCGGTCAGCACGACGAGCCACAGCGATGCGCCATCGATCCCGACGCGCCAGCCGGCGTTGAAGGCCGCCAGCCAGTTGCGGGTTTCGGCGAACTGCATCGCGGCCGACTGCGAATCGAAACCGGCGACGAGCGGCACGACGGCGGCGAGCCCCGCGAACGCGCCGACGAGCGCGATCAGTCTCGTGCGCTGCAGATGACGGTCGGAACCGGCGCGCAGCAGGCACGCGCCGAACAGGATCGGAACCCAGATCGCCAGGCTCAGGAAGGGGAAATCAAGCATGTCAACAGGCCTTGAGAAGGTCGCGCACTGCATTGGAAACAGGCGCGACGAAGGGAACGAAATCAAATCGACAGAAAGATTTCGTGAATCGCCATTGTTGGCAAAATGTAAAGCGGAATCAGCGCGAAGGTTGACGCCGCTCAAGCGCTATCGGGTTAACCAGCATAAGACGATTGATTATTTTTTGCATCGCAGCAAAGCTTCGTTTCACGATGCCCACATACACCGCTGATTTTTATGAGTAATTTTTTGTAATGCGGCGCAGCATCGATCGTGTGAATCGGTGCGATGCCGCATTTTTGTCTGAAGACCGATTCTTCGGGGCGCGGAAGGTGAATGCGGGGAACGATGAATGAGACCGATTCAATCCTTACATCGATACTTTCATTTTCACTTCAATGACGACCGATCGCCGCGATCCGGAACACCGGAAGTCGCAGCGCATTCCGTCAGCGCTGATGGCTCAGCCTGTCCCACACGCGCATCGTCACCGCGCGATAGTGGTTGTGTTGCGCGGGAAAATGGACGAAACGGCTGTCGCGCGTCGCATAGACCGGCGACGACGCGAGCGACATCGCATCGACGATGTAGCGCGCGTCGATCATGTCTGCCTCCAACAGTTCGACATAGATCGCCTGCTGATCGCCGCCGCTTGCATAGACCGACGACCGATCGTCGATATTCTCGATGCGCGCGCATATGCGCTCGACCAGTTCGTGCATCGGCGCGACGTTGCGCACGCCGATCATGCACGAGTTGATCGCCCAGGCCGTGTGATCGGTGCCGATCACGAAATCGCGGCCGTCGATCACGCTGTCGACCGTCTGCCGCTGGTCGATCGCGAGGATGTCGGCGTCGACCCAGAACACGAACGCGTGATCCGGCAAATGTTTGCGAATCAGGTGCAGCTTCGCCCAGTTCGCATCAACCCCGGCCGGCAGGAACGCGGGCGGTTCGCGATACGCGTGGTACGCATAGCCGTGTCGCGCGCAATAGCGAACAAAGTTCTCTTCGTGAAGATCGCCGTAACCGGCGATGTGCGACGTGTGCAGACTCACGAACGCGATGTCTGCATGCGGGTTCAGGTGCCGCGCCGGCTCGCGCGTTCGTTGCTGCGCGGCGCGCCAGTCGTCCATCGCGCGTGGCTGCTCGCCCCGCTGAACGCGCGCTGCATCGTCGACGAGCGCGAGCACGTAGCGAAAGTCGTAGTCGGGCGTCGGCGCCCATACGCCATCGATCTGCTGCCATTCCGGCGCGTGGTGCGCCACGAGCGGATGCGCGCCAACGACGCCATCGATCGCAAGCCCGTCGCCCCACACTGTCTGGGCCGACGCGAAATAGCCGGTCGCGAGCGGCTGATCGAACGGCAGCGGCGGGAAGTGCTCGGCAAGCAGCGTCGCCTCGCACGCATGTTGCCGCTCCGGCAGGCGCATCGCCCACTTGCCGAGCTCGACCACCAGCTTGCGCAAGCGCTCGCGCACGTCGGGCACGTTGCGAAAGATCATGCCGCTTGCGGCGGGCAACGGCGACTTCGACGTCTGCGTCGTGACGATCGCGTCATAACCGTCCGCGACATCCGGCAACGCATGCTGGCCAAACACGACCGAGAACGGATCGAGCACGAGCAGCAACGCACCCTGCTCCATCGCGACGAGCTGCGCGACGATCGCGTGGTACTTGTGGAGTACCTGCTGACGCTCGCCGTATACGTGCGTGCCGTCGACGATCGCGTGCCGGTAGCCGCGGCCCCGCGCGTAACGTCCGTGATTGTCGACAAGTCCGTCGACGGGTCGATGCGAAAGGATGGTCAGTACGGAATGCATGCGTGCCGGAACTCCGGATTGAGCCGCGCGAGGCGATACGCCTATTTAGCGCATGAGCGCCGCTCAAGTCGAGCATTGATTGGCTATCCGGACGACAGTGTGGCGACGAGCGGCGAGCGGCGAGCGGCGAGCCCGTCAGCGCGGCGGAAAAGAAAAAGCCCCGCAAGTCCGAGAACTTGCGGGGCTTTGTCACCGCTTTTGGCGGAGACGGAGGGATTCGAACCCTCGATCCAGGTTTTGGCCCAGATGCTCCCTTAGCAGGGGAGTGCCTTCGACCTCTCGGCCACGTCTCCCAAACCTTCGCTCGCACCAGGGAGGCAGTGCGACGAGAACAAGATCATATAGGGTTTGGAGCCGTTGGTCAATTTCTATGATGCATTTTCTTCAATGCACCACAAAAAATTCACGCGGCCTGATCAAGTTCGAATGCCTTGTGCAGCGCGCGGACAGCCAGCTCCATGTATTTCTCGTCGATCAGCACCGAAATCTTGATTTCGGACGTCGAGATCATCTGGATGTTGATGCCCTCTTCCGACAGCGTGCGGAACATCTTGCTCGCGACGCCCACGTGCGAACGCATGCCGACGCCGACGACCGACACTTTCGATACCTTCGGGTCGCCCTGCACGCGCTCGGCGCTCACATGGCCCTGCACCTGGTTGGTGAGGATGTCCATAGCCTTCTGGTAGTCGCCGCGGCCGACCGTGAACGTGAAGTCCGTCTTCCCTTCGACGCTCTGGTTCTGGATGATCATGTCGACGTCGACGTTCGCGTCGGCAACCGGGCCGAGGATCTGATACGCGATGCCCGGCTTGTCGGGCACGCCCATCACCGCAATGCGTGCTTCGTCGCGCTGGAACGCGATGCCGGAAATGACTGCCTTTTCCATGGTCTCGTCTTCTTCAAAAGTAATCAGGGTGCCCGAGCGCATTTCTTCGTCGAGCGCAATCAGCGGATCGGTCAGGCTCGACAGCACGCGCGTCTTCACCTGGTATTTGCCGGCGAATTCGACCGAGCGGATCTGCAGGACTTTCGAGCCGAGGCTGGCCATTTCCAGCATTTCCTCGAACGTCACGCGATCAAGACGTCGCGCCTCTTCGACCACGCGCGGGTCGGTCGTGTAGACGCCGTCGACGTCCGTATAGATCAGGCACTCTTCGGCATCCAGCGCAGCCGCGACCGCCACCGCCGACGTGTCCGAGCCGCCGCGGCCCAGCGTCGTGATGTGGCCATCCGGATCGACGCCCTGGAAGCCCGTGATGATCACGACCTTGCCGGCGTTCAGATCGGCCTTCACGCGCTCGTCGTCGATCGAGTGGATGCGCGCCTTCGTGAACGCGCTGTCGGTCTTGATCGGCACTTGCCAGCCGGCATAGCTCACGGCCTCGACGCCGATTTCCTGCAGCGCGATCGACAGCAGGCCGACGCTGACCTGCTCGCCGGTCGACGCGATCATGTCGAGTTCACGCGGGCTCGGCTGGCTCGAAATTTCTTTCGCGAGCCCGAGCAGACGGTTGGTTTCGCCGGACATCGCGGACGGCACGACCACCATCTGGTGCCCGGCCTGATGCCATTTTGCGACGCGTTTCGCGACGTTCTTGATGCGCTCGACCGAGCCCATCGAAGTGCCGCCGTATTTGTGTACGATGAGTGCCATTGTCGTTCTGAACTGAAGGAGAAGCCGCACGGGCGCGCTGGGCAGGCCGCGTTGCCGTTCGGTCACGCGGCTTGTGGCTGTGGACGGACGACGAGGGGGACGGCTGGGACGCAACACGCAAGCGTGACGGATTTTGCCCGGAAGGCCGATCAGGCCGCGCAAACCGGGTACGTCACGCGGAAAACCTGCACAAATCGCTCAAAAATCGAGCCGAGCAAACGACCGAGCGTACCCGATAGAGGCCCGCTTGACAAGCCGCTCGCCGGTTTGGCAAGCGTTCCGGCGCTGTTTACCAAATGGTGAAAACCGGCGCGCGATCGCGCGGCCGGAAGCGTGCCGGCGCTACGCGATCAGCAGGTCGGGACGCCACTCGATCCGGCGCCACCCGCCGTCGCCGGACAGCCCGTCGCCATGATTCACGCCGAGCCGCGGCACGTAGACGAGCCGGTCGCCTGCGAACAGCAGCGGCACGTCACGCTGCCAGGCCGGCACGCCGCGCTCCTGGAACAGGTTCTTCAGCGTGCGGCCCGGGCCGCCGGGCGACGTACGCAGCCGCTCGCCGCCCGCGCGCGCGCGCGCGGCAAGCGCGGCGCTTCGCAGCAGCGCCTCCGGCACCGCGCCGTCGCTGCCGGCTTCGGCCGGCGCGAATACGAACGTGCCGCGCCATGCCGGTACGTGCCAGACTTCCTGGCCGTCCCACGCAAGCGAGGATTCGGGGTGCGGCGTTCCGGTGCCGTCGTCGGCCGGCTCGGCGCTGTCGCCCGCCTCCCAGTACACGGTGTCGCGATAGAGTCGCAGACACTGCCCCGCGTGATCGATCCGCAGCGCATGCGAGTCGTGCGCGGCGCGCAGTTGCCGCATCATGTTCGCGAGCCGCCCTGCCGATGCGCCGGGCAAGCCGAGCCGGCGCATCCAGAAACGCAGCAGGTTCGCGCCGCGCGTGTCGTCAAACGCGACCAGCGCATCGCGCGACAGCGCGTGGCCCTCGTCGCGCGCGGCGCCGGCGAAATCCAGTTCGGCGAGATCGTCGAGCAGCCGTTGCGCGGCGGCCGCATGCTGGGCCGCGCGGCCCAGCGCATCGCGAAAGCCCGGGAAATGCACGGCGAGCGACGGCAGCACGTCAAGGCGCAACGCATTGCGCGCATAGCGCGTATCGCTGTTCGATTCGTCGTCGATCCACGTCAGTTCGCGCTGCGCCGCGTAGCGCTCCAGTTGCGCGCGCAACAATCGCAGCAGCGGTCGCACGCGTTCGACGCTCGCACCGTCAGGGCGATAACGCGGTGCCATCGCGGCCAGGCCCGCAATCCCCGCGCCGCGCAGCAACTGCAGCAGCACGGTCTCCGCCTGGTCGTCCGCATGCTGCGCGACCCAGAGCGCGGCCACGCCATGACGTTCGCACATCGCGTCGAGCGCCGCATAGCGGCGCTCGCGCGCGGTCGCCTCGACGCCGAGGCCGCTGTCGCGCGGCACGTCGACACGCTCCGATTCGAATGCGACGCCGAGTCGCTCGGCCGCCTCCTGCGCATGCGCGACCCATGCGTCGGCGTTCGCACTCAGGCCGTGATGCACGTGCAGCGCGACGCAGCGCGATGCGCCCGCCACGCGCACGGCTGCGTCGAGCAGCACGGTCGAGTCGAGGCCGCCGCTGTACGCGATCGCGATGCGCGCATTGGCCGGCAAATCGGCAAGCGCAACGCCGACCGCGTCGAGAACGACGCGGTCGGCGGAGAATTCGGTGGAGGGGATCACGAGACGGACGCGCGCCGGACGGCGCGCGATGTGAACACGCCGGTCATGCGCCGGGCGTGGTTTCCTTGAACTTGCCGTAGGCCATCAGGCGCTCGAAGCGGCGCTCGCGCAGCGCATCGATGCTCATGCCCTGGAACTGGCGCAGCGAATCGGCGAGCGCACGGCGCAGCAGCGCGGCCATGCCCTTCGGATCGCGATGCGCGCCGCCGAGCGGCTCGTTGATGATCTTGTCGATCAGGCCGAGCGCCTTCAGGCGATGCGCGGTCAGGCCCAGCGCTTCCGCGGCCTCGGGCGCCTTCGCGGCGCTCTTCCACAGGATCGATGCGCAGCCTTCCGGCGAGATCACCGAGTAGGTCGAGAACTGCAGCATCATCACGGTGTCGGCCACGGCGATCGCGAGCGCGCCGCCCGAACCGCCCTCGCCGATCACGGTCGTGATGATCGGCGTCTTCAGTTCGGCCATCACGTACAGGTTGCGACCGATCGCCTCCGACTGGCCGCGCTCTTCCGCGCCGATGCCCGGGTACGCGCCCGGCGTGTCGACGAACGTGAAGATCGGCAGCCCGAATTTCTCGGCAAGACGCATCAGGCGTTCGGCCTTGCGATAGCCTTCCGGACGGGGCATCCCGAAGTTGCGCGCGGCGCGTTCCTTCGTGTCGCGGCCCTTCTGATGGCCGATCACCATGCACGGATGGCCGCCGAAGCGCGCGAGACCGCCGACGATCGAAAGATCGTCCGCGAATGCGCGGTCGCCATGCAGTTCGTGAAAATCGGTAAACAGTTCCGCAACGTAATCGAGCGTGTACGGACGCTGCGGATGCCGCGCGATCTGCGAGACCTGCCACGGCGACAGATTCGCGTAGAGGTCCTTCGTCAGTTGCTGGCTCTTCTTCGACAGCCGCTCGATTTCTTCCGAAATATCGACAGCCGAGTCGTCCTGCACGAATCGCAGCTCTTCGATCTTGGCCTCGAGTTCGGCGATCGGCTGTTCGAAATCCAGAAACGTGGTCTTCATGTGTTCGAATCCTTGGGTCTTGCAGCAGCGCGTATTCTACCCGCGCGGGCGACGTGCAAAACCGGTTCTCAACTATTGATGTTTAAAACCCGATAGCCGTCAATCGGCGCCGGCGTCCGGCGTGTCGAGACTGCGCCACATGTACCAGGTCGCGACGGTACGCCACGGCTCCCAGTTGGCGGCCACTTCACGCGCCTCGCTGCGCGTGACGGGCTCCCCGCTGAAGTAATTGACGCTGATCGCACGGATCAGGCCAGGATCGTCGAGCGGCAGCACGTCCGGCCGCGACAGGTTGAAGATCAGGAACATCTCGGCCGTCCAGCGACTGATGCCGCGGATCTGCGTGAGTTCGTCGATCACGTCCTCGTCGTCCATCGACGTCCATTTGTCGACGTGCAGCGCGCCGGACACGAAGTGTTGCGCGAGATCGAGAATATATTCCGTCTTGCGCTTCGACAATCCGCACGCGATCAGCTTGTCCGCGCCGAGCCGGATGACCGGCTGCGGTGCGAGTTTCGGACACGCATCCTCGATGCGCGCCCACAGCGCCTGAGCGGACGGCACCGAGATCTGTTGGCCGACGACCGAACGCGCGAGCGTGACGAACGGGTCGCCGCGCTTCACGAGATGTGCGGGGCCGAATTTCGGGATCAGCTTCTTCAGGATGCGGTCGCGCTTGACGAGATCGGCGCACGCCTTGTCCCAGTATGCGGGACGCACGGCACCATCGGCGCCGTCGACTGCCGCATCGGCTGAACGCACCTTGCGGGCCGCGTCGGCGGCCGCCATCGCGACCTCCGGCTGCGCCGCATCCGCGCCCTTCCCGCGCGCTGACCTCGCATGACCGTTGAGCGCGCCGTTCGGCACGGCGCGCGTCGCGTCCGCCTTCGCCGCTGGCGCGCGCTTGGCCGCCGGACGCGCGGCGAGCGGAGTCGCGCGCCTGACCGGCGCTTTTCTGGCCGTTGCCATCTTGCCTCCTACCTGACGGATCGGTCAGTGGAACGCACGGCGCTCATACGCGACGCCATTCGGTCGATCCGCCCGGTTTGTCTTCAAGTGCGATACCGGCGTCGAGCAGTTCCGCCCGAATCCGGTCCGCTTCGGCATAGTCCTTCGCTTGCTTCGCCGCGACACGCGCGGCGATCTTCGCTTCGATTTCGTCGGCTGCGACCCCGCCTGCCTGTGCGGCACCCGTGCCCTGCTGCAGGAACACGCGCGGTTCGCGGCCCAGCAGGCCCAGCAGGCCCGCCAGTTGTTTCAGTTGCCGCGCGAGCGAGGCATCGCGCGTGCGGTTGACTTCGCCCGCCAGCTCGAACAGCGTCGCCACCGCGACCGGCGTGTTGATGTCGTCATTCATCGCGGCCGCGAAACGCTGCGCATGCGGCTCGTTCCAGTCGAGCACGAGCGCGTCCGGCTCGACATCCTTCAGCGCCGTATACAGGCGCGTGAGCGACGCGCGCGCATCGTCGAGATGCACGTCGCTGTAGTTGAGCGGCGACCGGTAGTGCGTGCGCACGATGAAGAAGCGCATGACCTCGGCGTCGTAGCGCTCGAGCACTTCGCGGATCGTGAAGAAGTTGCCGAGCGACTTCGACATCTTCTCGTTGTCGACCTGCACGAAGCCGTTGTGCATCCAGTAGTTGACGAACGTCTCGCCGGTCGCGCCTTCGCTCTGCGCGATTTCGTTCTCGTGGTGCGGGAATTGCAGATCCTGCCCGCCGCCGTGGATGTCGAAATGGTTGCCGAGCAGCGAGCAACCCATCGCCGAGCACTCGATGTGCCAGCCCGGGCGGCCCATCCCGTACTTCGACGCCCACGAAGCGCCCTCCGGCTCGTCGTCCTTCGCGCGCTTCCACAGCACGAAATCGAGCGGATCCTGCTTCGCGTCGTTCGCGGCGACGCGTTCGCCCGCGCGGAGGTCGTCGAGCGACTTGCCCGACAGCTTCCCGTAGTTCGCGAACTTGCGCACCGAGTAGTTGACGTCGCCGTCGGTCGCCTGGTACGCGTAGCCATTCGCCTCGAGCGCCTCGATCATGCCGAGCATCTGCGGGATGAACTGCGTCGCGCGCGGCTCGACGTCGGGCCGCTGGATGCCGAGCGCGGCTTCATCCTCGTGCATCGCGTTGATGAACCGGTCGGTCAGCGACTTGATCGTCTCGCCGTTCTCGACCGCGCGGCGGATGATCTTGTCCTCGATGTCGGTGATGTTGCGCACGTACGTGACCCGATAGCCGATCGCACGCAGCCAGCGCTGGACGAGGTCGAACACGACCAGCATGCGCGCGTGGCCCACGTGACAATAGTCGTAGACGGTGATTCCGCATACGTACATCCGCACTTCGCCGGGCTGGCGCGGCACGAAAACTTGCTTGTCACGCGCGAGCGTGTTGTAGATGCGCAGTGATTCCATAGAGATGAACCGTGAGCCGAAGGAAACCGCCCTGGCGAAGCTCGCCCAGCATGCGAAACGGACGGACCATCTGCCGCGGCGCCAGGCCGCGCGTCCTCGATTCACATGGGGCGGTCAGGCTGCAAGCACAGCGGTGACGGCCACGAGAGGCTAAGAAAGACTGTCTGCCGCTCGCCGGAACGCGCAGACGTTTTGTTAGAATGGCTCGGAGTATAACATTCCGATTTACGCCTATGAAACCTCATCGCGGCCGCGCGCCGAGCGCTGCGACCCTCGTTGCGACCACCGTCATGAGCGTCGCGCTGACGCTTTTCGCGGCTCCCGCGGCGCATGCGCAGAAGGCCCCGGCGGTCGCCGACGGCACCCCCGAAGTCGACGCGTCGATCGCCGGCAAGCAGTGGAAACAGGCGCTCGCGCAGCTCGACGCGCGCATCGCGTCGAACCCGCACGACGTGCAGGCGCAGTTCAAGCGCGGCACCGTGCTCGCCCGCCTGAACCGCGACGACGACGCGATCCAGCAGTTCGTCGCGATCACGCAGGCCTACCCCGAACTGCCCGAACCGTACAACAACCTCGCCGCGCTCTACGCGAAGCACGGCCGCTACGACGAAGCGCGCAGCGCACTCGTCACCGCGACGCAATCGAACCCGAGCTACTCGCTCGCGTACGAGAACCTCGGCGACCTTTATCTGCGCCTCGCGGCCGAATCGTACAAGCGCGCGCAATCGCTCGGCCGCACGAGCGGCGCGACTGCGCAACGCCTCGCCGATCTGCAGAAGATCGTGTCGCCGCCGAAGGCGGCAGCGAACGCGCGCGCCGTCACGCCCGCCACGCGCGCGTACACCGATCGCGCCGCCGCGAACGTGAGCACCACCACGCTGCCGATGTCGCCGACGTTCCAGTTCAATGGTCCGTCCGGTGCGCTGACAGCGCCGTACGTCGCGCCGTCGCAGTAAGCGGCGCAACCTTCCTTCCCTCCCAATCTGAGGATCGCAATGAAACGTCTGTTGCTGGCGCTTGGCGGCGCCGCCCTTCTCGCGACCGCGCCCGCGTTCGCGCAATCGGCCACCGCGCACCCCGTCGTGCAGCTGAAGACCTCGCAGGGCGACATCCGCGTCGAGCTCTATCCGGAGAAGGCGCCGAAGACGGTCGCCAACTTCCTCGACTACGTGAAGGCCGGCCAGTACAACGGCACGATCTTCCATCGCGTGATCAAGGGCTTCATGATCCAGGGCGGCGGCTACAAGACCAACTTCGAGGAGAAGCCGACCCGCGCGCCGATCCCGCTGGAAAGCCGCAATGGTCTGAAGAACCTGACGGGCACGATTGCGATGGCGCGTACCAGCGATCCGAATTCGGCCACCGCGCAGTTCTTCATCAACACGGTCGACAACAGCGGCCTCGACTACCCGAACCCGGACGGCAACGGCTATGCGGTGTTCGGCAAGGTCGTGTCGGGCCTCGACGTCGTGAAGAAGATCGAAGGCGTGGCGACGACCTCGCGCGGCCCGATGCAGGACGTACCGGCCCAGCCGGTCCTGATCGAGTCGGCCAGCATCGTCTCGAAATAAGCACCTGCCGGCACGTCCGGCGCCACACGCGGCCGCGTCGCACGACCGGCCGCGTGCCATTTAAACCGCCTTACCGAAGGAATTCATCATGGTTGAACTGCACACGAACCACGGCGTGATCAAGCTCGAGCTGGACGCCGCCAAGGCACCGAAGACGGTCGAGAACTTCCTCAACTATGTGAAGAAGGGTCACTATGACGGCACGGTGTTCCACCGCGTGATCAACGGCTTCATGATTCAAGGCGGCGGCTTCGAGCCGGGCCTGAAGCAAAAGCCGACCGACGCGCCGATCGACAACGAAGCGAACAACGGCCTGAAGAACGACAACTACACGATCGCGATGGCGCGCACGAACGATCCGCACTCGGCGACCGCCCAGTTCTTCATCAACGTGAACGACAACGACTTCCTGAACCACTCGTCGCCGACGCCTCAGGGCTGGGGTTACGCCGTGTTCGGCAAGGTCGTCGAAGGCCAGGACGTGGTCGACAAGATCAAGGGCGTCAAGACGGGCAACGCGGGCTTCCACCAGGACGTCCCGACCGACGACGTCGTGATCGAAAAGGCCGTGGTGGTCTGACGCATAGTCCGTTACGGAGGCACTTCGATGTTGCAGGAGAGTCCGCCGCGAAGCGTCTCCGCGGGCGTGCCTGGCGAGCGCGAATACGCGCAAGCCGCACGCCCGTTCCTGTTTCTCTCCGATCTGCACTTGAGCGAGGCGATTCCGAAGACGGTCGCCGCGTTCGAGCATTTCGTGAAATACACGGCCGACAGCGCCGACTCGGTGTTCATCCTCGGCGACCTGTTCGAATACTGGATCGGCGACGACGTGCTCGACCACGATCCGTTCGCGGCGCGCATGGCCGCGCTGATGCATACGTTCTCGGAACGCGGGATCGCGCTCTACGTGATGCACGGCAATCGCGATTTCCTGCTCGGCCGGCGCTTCATGAAGGCGGCCGGCGCGATGCTGCTGCCGGACCCGGCGCTGATCACGTCATTCGGCCAACGCATCGTGCTCGCGCACGGCGACGCGCAATGCACGGCCGATCGCGGCTACCAGATATTTCGGCGGTTTGCCCGCAATGGCGTCGCGCAAGCGCTGTTTCTCGCGTGGCCGTTCCGCTGGCGCCGCGCGCTCGCGCAACGGATGCGCTCGAACGGCGAAGCGGGCCGGATACGCCCCGCTTCGCCGCGCTACGACGTCACGCGTGAAGGCATCGCCGCGCTGTTCCGGAAGAGCCGTGCGAGCGTGATCATTCACGGCCACACACATCGCCCCGCAAGTCACGCCGAACCGGGTGGGATTCGCTGGGTACTGCCGGACTGGGATCTCGACCACGGCAAGCCGCGCGGCGGCTATCTGCGCGTCGACGCCGAAGGCATCCACGCGATGCCGCTCGACTGACGCGATCGGCACTGCCGGCGGCCGCCGGCATGCACCGCGTTACGACTGGCGCTCGAGCGCCTTGCCTTCCAGCACCGCCGACAGCCTGCGCAGGTCGAGACGCGCCGCGTCCGCGCCCTGCAGCGTTTCCAGATGCGTGCCGAGTTGCTCGAGCGCCGCGACGATCTCGTCCACACGCCGGCTTTCCTTCGCCGCGTGGTCGATCAGGCCGTGAATCGCGAGTGACATCGGGTCGTCCGCGTTCGGCGTGATCCCATACGCGCAGAACGCGGCGCGCTCGGGCTGCGGCTTCGATTGCGCCGGCATCACGATGCGCGCCGGATTGCCGACCGCGGTGCCACCTGCCGGTACCGGCTTCACGACGACCGCGTTCGAACCGATCTTCGCGCCCGCGCCGACCGTGAAACCGCCGAGCACCTTCGCGCCCGCGCCGACGATCACGCCGGCCTCGAGCGTCGGATGGCGCTTCGCGCCGCGCGTGAGCGACGTGCCGCCGAGCGTCACGCCCTGATAGATCGTGCAGTCGTCACCGACGATCGCGGTTTCGCCGATCACGACACCCATCCCGTGATCGATGAACACGCGCCGGCCGACCGTTGCGCCCGGGTGAATCTCGATACCCGTAAGGAAGCGCCCGGCCTGCGACACGAAGCGTGCGAGCCAGTAGCGTTTCGCGCGCCAGCATGCATGCGCGAAGCGATGCAGCACGAGCGCGTGCAGCCCCGGGTAACAGGTCAGCACTTCCCAGGCACTGCGAGCGGCGGGATCCCGCTCGCGAATCGTCGCAACGTCTTCGCGCAGTCTAGTGAACATGATCTGATCTGGGCTGGGAAAAAGGCCGGCGTGCCCCGCCGGCAATGGCCGGCCGTTATCGCACCGGGTAATTTGCTTATGACGTCCGCCGATTGTAGGGCCACTCGCGCGCGGCCGCTCGGCGTCGCGCGTTCACCCCGCCGGCGGCACGGGTATTCGTGCGGAACGCCCGTCGCAGTTTGCCGGCGAGGCCATCCGGCGGATCGGCGCGAACGAGCGCACCGACATCGAGCGGCCGATGCAATGCGGCGTTCGCGGCGGGAACGCCGCCGCCGGTGTGCCGGGCCGCTTACGCGTCGCCCTCGGGCGTGCCGGATTTCAGCAGGATGTGCTTCGCGATGCCGCGCAGGATGTTGACTTCCTCGCGCTCGAGACCGGTGCGTGCGAACAGGCGCCGCAGCCGCGGCATCAGCTTCTTCGGATTGCGCGGATCGAGAAAATCGAGCGCGATCAGCGCGTTCTCGAGGTGCGCGTACATCCGCTCGATCTCGTCGCTCTGCGCGAGCGTGCCAGCTTCCGCCGGCGCCTGGTGCGACGGCTCGCTCCCCCGCTCCAGGAGCGCAACGCGCAGTTCATACGCGAGCACCTGCACGGCCTGCGCGAGGTTCAGCGAACTGTAAGCCGGATTCGCCGGGATGTGCGCGAGCGCGCTGCACTGTTCGACGTGCTCGTTCGCGAGACCCGTGCGCTCGTTGCCGAACACGAACGCGACGTCGCCGGTGCCGACCTGCGTGCACGCCTGTTCGGCGGCCGCGCGCGGCGCAAGGCGCGGCGGCCCGTATTCGCGCGTGCGGGCAGTCAGCGCGATCGACCAGTGGACGCCGGACAATGCGTCGCCAAGCGTGGGCACGACATGCGCGGACGCGAGGACGTCATCCGCGCCGCTCGCCATCGCGATCGCTTCGGGGTCGCTCTGCACATGCGGCACGCGCGGCGCAACCAGGACGAGCCGGGAGAAACCCATCGTCTTCAGCGCGCGGGCGGCCGCCCCGACATTGCCGGGATGGCTCGGCTCGACGAGCACGAAACGGGTGGACGTGAAGCCGCCGGACGGCGGCAGGGGCGAGGCCGCGCCCGATTCGGACGGCGCGGCGGGGTTCTGCGGGGTTTCCACTACATACGACTCGGTTCATCAGAATGGCAGTATGGTATCGCCATCGCCCCGGCAAACCCACTCGTCCGGACGGCCAGTGGGGTTTCCCCGCATTCCGGCCACCTGAAACTCTCGAAAATCGGGTAAAATCATGCGTTTACGTGTCGCATCCCGTGCGACGCGGGTCGTACCCTGCTCTTTGTCAATTCGCGTCTCATCTCGCCCGGCCCGTTTGCGCCGTTCCGGGCGGTGTGTTCCACTTCGTGGCGGCCCGTGCCGCCGGCTACAGGATCCAGGCTCATGCATCCCATGCTCAACATCGCTGTCAAGGCTGCGCGCCGCGCCGGACAGATCATCAACCGTGCCTCCCTCGACCTCGACCTGATCGAGATCCGCAAGAAGCAACAGAATGACTTCGTCACCGAAGTGGACAAGGCCGCCGAAGAGGCGATCATCGAGACGCTGAAGACCGCCTACCCCGACCACGCGATCCTCGCGGAGGAATCGGGCGAATCCGAGAACGAATCCGAATTCAAGTGGATCATCGATCCGCTCGACGGCACGACCAACTTCATCCACGGCTTCCCGTACTACTGCGTGTCGATCGCGCTCGAGCACAAGGGCGTCGTCACGCAGGCCGTCATCTACGATCCGAACAAGAACGACCTGTTCACGGCTACCCGCGGCCGCGGCGCGTACCTGAACGACCGCCGCATCCGCGTCGGCCGTCGCGACCGCCTGGCGGACGCGCTGGTCGGCACCGGCTTCCCGTTCCGCGAGAAGGACGGCCTCGACGCATATGCGCGCCTGTTCACCGAAATGACGCAGGCCTGCACGGGGCTGCGCCGTCCGGGCGCGGCCGCGCTCGACCTCGCGAACGTCGCGGCCGGCCGTCTCGATGCGTTCTTCGAGCAGGGCATCAACGTGTGGGACATGGCGGCGGGCAGCCTGCTGATCACCGAAGCCGGCGGCCTCGTCGGCAACTACACGGGCGACGCCGATTTCCTGCATCGTCATGAGATCGTCGCGGCGAACCCGAAGATCTACGCGCAGATGATCCCGATCCTGAACCGCTACAGCCGCATGCATCCGGCAGCGGAGTAAATCCGGGCCGCGCCCGCGCGGCGCGGCTGACGCAGCACCGCTGCCGCCAGCACGCCGCCCCCGCCTGTCTCAACACCGCCACGACTTCGTGGCGACCGTATCCGAATACTCATGTTACGGCTAAGCGAACTTAAACTCCCGCTCGACCACCCCGAGAGCGCCCTCGAGGCCGCGATCCGTGCGCGCCTCGCGGAGCTTGGCGTGCCGGCAGACGGGCTCCTCCGCTACACGGTGTTCCGCCGTGCGCACGATGCGCGCAAGCGCGCGGACATCAAGCTCACGTATATCGTCGACGTCGAAGTCAAGGACGAAGCGGCCGTGCTTCCGCGACTCGCCGGCACGCCGCATTGCGGCGTGACACCCGACATGGCGTACCACTTCGTGACGAAGGCGCCCGAGCACGCCAACTTCCTGCGCCCGGTCGTCATCGGCATGGGGCCGTGCGGCCTGTTTGCCGGCCTGATCCTCGCGCAGATGGGTTTCCGCCCCATCATCCTCGAGCGCGGCAAGGCCGTGCGCGAGCGCACCAAGGACACCTTCGGCCTGTGGCGCAAGAGCGTCCTCAATCCCGAGTCCAACGTGCAGTTTGGCGAAGGCGGGGCCGGGACGTTTTCCGACGGCAAGCTTTACAGCCAGATCAAGGATCCCCACCACTACGGCCGCAAGGTGCTCGACGAATTCGTCAAGGCCGGCGCGCCGGAAGACATCCTGTACCTGAGCCGGCCGCACATCGGCACGTTCCGCCTCGTCAGCATGGTGGAAAAGATGCGCGCGACCATCCACGAACTGGGTGGTGAAGTGCGCTTCGAAACCCGGGTCGAGGACATCGAAATCGACCAGGGCAAGGTGCGCTCGCTGACGCTGTCGAACGGCGAAACGCTCCGGTGCGATCACGTGGTGCTGGCCGTGGGCCACAGCGCGCGAGACACGTTCCAGATGCTGCACGACCGCGGCGTGTACGTCGAAGCGAAGCCGTTCTCGCTGGGTTTCCGGATCGAACATCCGCAGGGGCTGATCGATCGCAGCCGCTTCGGCAAGTTCGCGGGTCACAAGCAACTCGGCGCGGCCGACTACAAGGTCGTCCATCACTGCAGCAACGGACGCGCGGTCTACAGCTTCTGCATGTGCCCCGGCGGCACGGTGGTCGCGGCGACCTCCGAGCCGGGCCGCGTGGTCACCAACGGCATGAGTCAGTATTCCCGCGCCGAGCGCAACGCGAATGCGGGCATCGTCGTCGGCATCACGCCGGAAGACTATCCGGGCGGACCGCTTGCGGGCATCGCGTTCCAGCGCAAATGGGAAGAACGCGCGTTCGAGCTCGGTGGCGGCGATTACAGCGCGCCGGGCCAGCTGGTCGGCGATTTCATCGCGGGCCGGCCGTCGACGTCGCTCGGCTCCGTGGTGCCGTCGTACAAACCGGGCGTGCGCCCGACCGATCTCAGCACCGCGCTGCCCGACTACGTGATCGAAGCCATTCGTGAAGCGCTGCCGCAGATCGACAAGAAGATCGCCGGCTTCGCGATGCACGACGCGGTGCTCACCGGCGTGGAGACGCGCACGTCGTCCCCGATCCGGATCCGGCGCAAGGACGATTACCAGAGCGTGAACGTCGAAGGGCTGTATCCGGCCGGCGAAGGCGCCGGGTATGCGGGCGGCATCTATTCGGCAGCGATCGACGGTATCGAAGTCGCGCAGGCGGTGGCGCTCGATCTGATGTCGGCGCACACGTCCTGATATTGCAGGCCGGGCTCGGCGCACGTCTGCCCGTGCGCCGAGTCAAGCCTGCATTTTCAATGCTTGCCCGGGGCGAGCTCGAATCGCCGCATCGGGCCGACGGTCTCCGGCCTTTGCGATGCACCGCGGCCATTCAGAGGCCGATGTGCCGAACACGACTGACTCCCGGCCGGATTTCGCTTTGGTACACTTCGCGCCCAGGTTCTCTACGTTTCCCACGTATCCATGGCCGCCGCACATTCAGACAACGCGTCATCTGATTTCATGCCGGCCGACCTCAGGCAAAGCGTGGTTACGCAGACGTTGCCGCATTCCCAGGTCGGCATCAGCCGACTGAAGACATCTCGTAGAAATATTGGCCGAACTGCGCCATATGAACTCGAAGACGCCGATCTCATCGTGTTGCAATTGCGCGCGTTCGGCGAACAGGAATTGTGGCTTGACGGACGTGTTGCCCGTTTCGTCCCCTATGACGCAGGGACCGTCACGATTCATGACCTCGATCGCAGATGGGTTTCCGACCTGAAGGGGGCGTTCGACTGCATCCATTTTCACCTCCCTCGCCGAACGCTGGAGGAGACGGTCGATGAAATCGGTGGCAGGCAGCGACCACAGCTGTACTTGCCGCCGCATTTGAGTGCGACGGATCCGATCATCCATCGGCTGGGCCAGGCTCTGCTCCCCGCTTTAGCGCGGCCCGAGCATGCGTCTCAGCTTTTTATCGACCATGTCGCGCTCGCCTTCCAGGCGCATGTCGCGCGCCTGTATGGCGGCGTCAGCGAACGCCGGGAGAAGTCGACCTGCAAACTCACTGCGTGGCAGGAGCGAATGGCGAAAGGCCTTCTTCTCGAACACCTTACCGGGAACATCTCGATCGCCGATGTGGCGAAAGCATGCGGCCTGTCTCGCGGCCATTTCGTCAAAGCCTTTCACCAGACCACCGGGTTGCCGCCCCATCGCTGGCTGATCAATCAGCGCATCGAGCAAGCAATGATGTACATGCGCACGTCGTCCATGCCGCTGCAAATGATCTCGGATGCATGCGGCTTCGCCGACCAGAGCCACTTCACGAGAACATTCATGCGCGCCACCGGCGTTACACCGCGTCGTTGGCGCACGGACAACGTTTGAGGACCGCATGAGCGACGCCTCGCTTTCGCAAGCGGGTATCTCCTTCTTGTCCTTATTGAGATCCGGTTGGTCGACAGGCCGCCTTAGCTGATCCATAAGCGTCATGCCGGCAAGACAAGCACCGGCGCTATCCCTTGGGACCATCCGACCGGCCAGGCCGCGCGAGCCAGAATCGTTGCCGGACACGGAGTCGTATCGCGCAATCTGCTGGCCTATCGGCCAACTTCGACCGTATTCGTCAGAGCCACTGGTAAACTCGGGCAACTCAAGCAACAACTTCATGCCGGATCTATGACCACGCTGTCGCCCGAGGCCTTTGCAGGCCACACTCCGATGATGCAGCAGTACTTGCGCATCAAGGCCGATCACCCCGACACGCTCGTCTTCTACCGGATGGGCGACTTCTACGAGCTGTTCTTCGAGGATGCGGAGAAAGCCGCGCGTCTGCTCGATCTGACCCTCACGCAACGCGGCGCATCGGCCGGCACGCCGATCAAGATGGCCGGCGTCCCGCATCACGCGGTCGAACAGTATCTGGCGAAGCTCGTGAAAATGGGCGAATCGGTCGCGATCTGCGAGCAGATCGGCGACCCTGCGACGTCGAAGGGGCCGGTCGAGCGCAAGGTCGTGCGCGTCGTCACGCCCGGCACGCTGACCGACGCAGCACTGCTGTCCGACAAGAACGACGTCTACCTGCTCGCGATGTGCACGGGCCACAACAAGCGTGGCGTGGCGGTCAACATCGGCCTCGCGTGGCTGAACCTCGCAAGCGGCGCGCTACGGCTCGCCGAAATCGAACCCGAGCAGCTCGGCGCCGCACTCGAACGCATCCGCCCGGCCGAGATCCTCACGGCGGACGGCGCGACCGACGCCGTGCCCGCCGGCGCCGGTGCGATCAAGCGCGTGCCGGCATGGCATTTCGATATCGCGTCGGGCACGCAGCGCCTGTGCGACCAGCTCGACGTCGCGGGCCTCGACGGCTTCGGCGCGCATTCGCTGACGAGCGCATGCGGAGCTGCCGGCGCACTGCTGCTGTACGCGGCCGCCACGCAAGGTCAGCAACTGCGTCACGTGCGCAGCCTGAAGGTCGAGAACGAAACCGAATACATCGGGCTCGATCCGGCAACGCGCCGCAACCTCGAACTGACCGAAACGCTGCGCGGCACCGAATCGCCAACGCTGTATTCGCTGCTCGACACATGCTGCACGACAATGGGCAGCCGCTTGCTGCGTCACTGGCTGCATCACCCGCCGCGCGCGTCCGTCGCCGCGCAGTCACGCCAGCAAGCGATCGGCGCACTGCTCGAGGCGCCCGCAAACGCGAGCCTCGACGCACTGCGAACCGCACTGCGCCAGATTGCGGACGTCGAACGGATCACCGGGCGTCTCGCGCTGCTGTCCGCGCGCCCGCGCGATTTGTCGAGCCTGCGCGACACGTTCGCCGCGCTGCCCGCGCTGCGCGAACGCATCAGCGCGATCGTCGCGAACGCGGATGCGCTCGCGCGCATCGACGCGGCGCTCGAGCCGCCCGCCGAATGTCTCGACCTGCTGACGAGCGCGATCGCCCCAGAGCCTGCCGCGATGGTGCGCGACGGCGGCGTGATCGCGCGTGGCTACGATGCGGAGCTCGACGAGCTGCGCGACATCTCCGAGAATTGCGGGCAATTCCTGATCGATCTCGAGGCGCGTGAGCGTACCCGCACGGGCATCGCGAACCTGCGCGTCGAATACAACAAGGTGCACGGCTTCTACATCGAGGTCACGCGCGGCCAGACCGACAAGGTGCCCGACGACTATCGCCGCCGCCAGACGCTGAAGAATGCCGAGCGCTACATCACGCCCGAACTGAAGACTTTCGAGGACAAGGCGCTGTCCGCGCAGGAACGCGCGCTGGCCCGCGAGCGCGCGCTGTACGACGGCGTGCTGCAGGCACTGCTGCCGTTCATTGCCGAGTGTCAGCGCGTCGCGTCGGCGCTCGCGGAGCTCGACGTGCTCGCCGCGTTCGCCGAGCGCGCCCGCACGCTCGACTGGGTCGCCCCCGCCTTCACCGACGAAATCGGCATCGAAATCGAACAGGGGCGTCACCCCGTCGTCGAAGCGCAGGTCGAGCAGTTCATCGCGAACGACTGCCGGTTCGGCGCCGAACGCAAACTGCTGCTGATCACCGGCCCGAACATGGGCGGTAAGTCGACCTTCATGCGGCAGACGGCGCTGATCGCGCTGATGGCATACGTCGGCAGCTACGTGCCGGCGAAGTCGGCCTGCTTCGGCCCGATCGACCGGATCTTCACGCGAATCGGCGCGGCCGACGACCTCGCCGGCGGCCGCTCGACCTTCATGGTCGAGATGACCGAAGCGGCTGCGATCCTGAACGACGCGACACCGCAGAGCCTCGTGCTGATGGACGAAATCGGCCGCGGCACGTCGACGTTCGACGGCCTCGCGCTCGCATGGGCCATCGCGCGTCATCTGCTGGCGCAAAACGGCTGCTACACGCTGTTCGCGACGCATTACTTCGAGTTGACGCAACTGCCCGCCGAATTCCCCCAAGCGGCCAACGTCCACCTGTCGGCCGTCGAGCACGGTCACGGCATCGTGTTCCTGCACGCGGTCAACGAAGGCCCGGCGAACCAGAGCTACGGGCTGCAGGTTGCACAACTCGCGGGCGTGCCGGCACCGGTGATCCGCGCCGCGCGCAAGCATCTCGCGTATCTCGAACAACAGTCGGCGACGCAGCATACGCCGCAACTCGACCTGTTCAGCGCACCGCCCGCCGCGACCGACGAACTCGAATGCGCGGATGCGCCTGCACGGTCCGACATCCCGCATCCGGCACTCGAAAGGCTGCGCGACATCGATCCCGATGACCTCAAGCCGCGCGACGCGCTCGACCTGCTGTACGAACTGCGCACGCTCGTCCGCTCGCACGATGCCGACGGGCACGCATAAGCGCACCCCGTCGGGCTGGCCGGCCCGGGCCAGCGCTGCGCTGGCCGCGGCGGTGCTCGCGCTGGCGCAGGCCGGCGCGCTGGCCGCGCCGCCCAAACGTGCCGCCGCCCCCTACTCGTTCGCGGTCGTGTCGGGCGTCATCGATACGCCGGCCGACGAGCCAGCCGCGCAACGGCTGTTCGAATCGATCGCGCGCGAGCGCAATCTGGCCTTCGTCGCCTATGCCGGCGACATCAAGGGCGCGAAGGAAGCGTGCCGCGACTCGCTCTATACGCAGCGCGGCGCGATCCTGAACGCATCCCGCGTGCCACTCGTGTTCATTCCCGGCCACGACGACTGGGTAACGTGCAACACGGCGGCCGGCGGCAGCTACGACCCGGTCGAACGTCTGGACTTCCTGCGTCAGACGCTGCTGGCCGACGCGGCGCTGCCCGACCCCGGCGCGCTACAGATCACGCGCGAAAGTGAAGTCGCCCGGTTCCGGCCCTATCGCGAAAACGCGCGCTGGCTGCATGACGATGTCGTCTACGTCACGCTGAACGCACCGGCACCGAACAACCACTATCTGACGGCCGGCGGGCGCAACGGCGAATTCGAGGACCGCATCATCGCGAATGGTTTCTGGATCGACCACGCGGCCGAATATGCGAAGCGGCACGAAGCGCGCGCGATCGTGGTGATTTTCGAAGGCGATCCGCAGTTCGATCGCTATGAGCGTGCCGAACGCTTTGCGTGGTTGCGTTTCAACCGGCCGCGCGTCCGCGACGGCTTTCGTGAAATGAAACGAACACTGGTGAAGGCGGCAGCGGCGTTCCGCGGCCCGATCCTGGTGGTGCACGCGAGCAGCGAGCCGCTTGCGAACGGCTTCCTGATCGATCGCCCGCTGCATGCGGACGACGGCGTGCTGGTGGGAAATGTGACGCGTGTCGCGATCGGACCGCGTCATCCGGCGAATCAGTGGGTGAAGGTCAACGTGTCGCCGGCACGGCAGACGATCTTCAACGTGAGCGTGCAGGACGTCCCGAAGAATCTGCCGATCCCGCCCGCGCTGCCGGTCGTGCCGCGCGACAATGTCCCGCTGCCGCAGATGCCGGAGATCCCGGCCTTGCCGGCATTGCCCGACTCGTCGTCGGTCGCGCCGCCGCTGCAGGGCGACGGCACGACACCGGACGGCGCTTCGTGGCCCGCGCCGCCCCCTGCTTCAGGGCCGGCGCCCGGCCGGCCTGACAGCTCAGTGCAGGGTACGCCCTGACGGCGCGTCTCCGTCCTCGTCCTCGTCTTCGTCCTCGTCGACGATTTCGAGGCCTTCCGCGCCATGCGCGTGCTCATGCTCGATCTCGTCCTCGGTCGCTTCGCGAACGTCCTTGACCGTCAGCGCGAAACGCAGCGCCATGCCCGCAAGCGGGTGATTGCCGTCGAGCACGACCTTGTCCTCGGCGATGTCCGTGACCGTGTAGATCAGCGAATCCACTTCCTCGTCGCCATCTTCCGGCGTGCCTTCGAACTGCATGCCCACTTCGATCGGCTCGGGAAAACGATCGCGCGGCTCGATCTTCACGAGTTCGGGATCGTAGTCGCCGAACGCGTCCTGCGGCTCGAGCTGAATCTGCGCCTGGTAACCGGGCTCCTGGCCGTCGAGCTGTTCCTCGATCTTGGGGAACGTGCCATCATAGCCGCCGTGCAGATAAACCATCGGCTCGTCGCTTTCCTCGATCAGATTGCCTTGCGCATCCGACAGCTTGTAAGTGACCGACACGACGGTGTTTTTTGCGATTTTCATCCAATTCTCCCAAATACAAGTCTCATTATACGATGCGCAACCGGTCTCAAGCCGAACCGCGGGATGCCGCTCCCGCCCCGCTCGGCGCGCCGCCTTCCGATCTTCCCACACCGCTGCTCGGCGGCCTATCGCCGGCGCAATTCATGCGCCGCTACTGGCAGAAGAAGCCGCTGCTGATCCGCCAGGCGATCCCCGGCGTGAAGCCGCCGGTGACGCGCGACGCTCTGTTCGAGCTGGCAGCCGACTATGACGCCGAATCGCGACTGATCACCCATTTTCGTAACAAGTGGCAACTGGCCCACGGTCCGTTCGAGCCGGGCGCGCTGCCTGCCGTTTCGCGCAAGTCCTGGTCCTTGCTCGTGCAGGGGCTCGACCTGCACGTGGACGCGGCACGCGCGCTGCTCGACCGCTTCCGCTTCATCCCGGACGCACGCCTCGACGACCTGATGATTTCGTACGCGACCGACGGAGGCGGGGTCGGCCCGCACTTCGACTCGTACGACGTATTCCTGCTACAGGTCGAGGGCCGGCGCCGTTGGCGCATCGGTGCGCAGAAGGACCTGTCGCTGCAGCCGGACGTCCCGTTGAAGATCCTCGAGCATTTTGAGCCGAGCGACGAGTGGGTGCTGGAGCCGGGCGACATGCTGTACCTGCCGCCGCACATCGCGCACGACGGCGTGGCCGAAGGTGAATGCATGACCTGCTCGATCGGCTTTCGGGCGCCGTCCGCCGGGGAGCTGGGCGCGCAATTCCTGTATTACCTCGCGGAACGCGGCGGCCTGCGCGACGAGCGTGGCGACGCGCTTTACCGCGACCCGAAGCAGCCGGCGGTCGACACCCCTGCGCAACTGCCGCCGGCGATGGTCGAGCGCGTCGCCGAGATCGTCGATGCGATCCGCTGGCGCAAGCGTGACGTCGCCGAATTCCTGGGTTGCTACCTGAGCGAACCCAAATCAAACGTCGTATTCGAGCCGCCGGCGCGCCCGCTGTCCGAGGCCGCGTTCGTCGCGCAGGCGTCGCGCCGGGGCGTGTATCTCGACAGACGGGCCGCATTGATGTATAACGCGCGCTCGTACTTCATTAATGGCGAGGAAGAACCACTCGAGCAGGCCGGCGAATGGCTGCCCGAACTGGCCAATCTGCGCCACATGGAGGCGAAACGGTTTGTAACACTATCCCGGGTTCCCTCAATGACAGCCTTGCTGCACGAGTGGTATTGTGCGGGCTGGATACGGGTCGGAAACCGGATTTAGTGAGCCGCCCCGTATGCCCGTGCAGATCAAATTCTGTATGGGAAAGACAACGTATTGACCCCGCATTTGTCGACGGTCGATAGGAAAGTGCATATAATTTCCGCCCAAGCCGTAGGGAAGATTCACGCTCTAGAAGTGCGTCTCCACCAGCGGCCCAGGTCGGTGTTGGAGCACATTACCGGTATTGTTTCGCGCTGTTGCTTACCTTTAACCATAAAAGGACGTGATCATGAAGAAATCCCTCCTCGTAGCTTCCCTGTTGGCTGCTGTTGCACTGGCTGCTTGCAACAAGAGCGCTGATCAAGCTGCTTCGTCGGCTGCTAGCGACGCATCGGCTGCTGCTTCGTCGGCTGCTTCGGCAGTTGCTGGTGCTGCGAGCGACGCAGCTGCTGCTGCTTCGTCGGCTACGGCTGCTGCGAGCGACGCAGCTGCTGCTGTGGCGTCGGCTGCTTCGGCAGCGACGGCTGCTCCGGCTTCGGGCGCAAGCCAGTAAGCCTCGGCATCAGCTGAAAAAAAACCGGCCCTTCGGGCCGGTTTTTTTACGTCTGTCGGTTACGCGCATCGTATCCGGCAGCAGGACCGGCCAAGAGCCGTCCTGTGCGTCCGATCGTGCGCCCGCTCAGCCGAGCGTCAGCCAGTCGAAGCCCGCGTCCTGCGTGGCCACGACCACGTCCTCCCCGTCCGTTCCCAGCACGCCGGCCAATGCCTGGCGGGCCAGCTCGGGCCGGTTGTTCTGCTGGCTCAGGTGCGCCGCGACAAGGTGCTGGAGACGGCTGCGTTCGAGCGATGCGAGGATGTCCGCGGCGGCGGTGTTGCTCAGGTGGCCGTGATTGCCACCGATCCGCGCCTTCAGCGACTGCGGATAGCGGCTCCCGGCGAGCATCTCGGTATCGTGATTGGATTCGAGCACCAGCGCGTCACAACCGCTCAGAACGGCCGTGATATGCGGCGTGGCCATCCCGACGTCGGTCAGCACGCCGAGCCGGCGGCAACCGTCCATGAAGACGAACTGGAGCGGTTCCCGCGCGTCATGGGGCACCGTATATGGCATCACGGCCAGATCGCGAATCGCGGCCGTCTCGTCGCCCCACAACACGTGGAGATCGACGTCGGCTTCGTCCGCGCCCACCGCGCGTGCCGTGCCCCAGCTCATGTAGAGCGGCAGCGACCCGCGCCGCGCGAGCGTCAGCGCGCTGCCGACGTGGTCACTGTGTTCGTGGGTGATGAGAATCGCATCGAGATCGTCGATGCCGAGATTCAGGCGGCCGAGGCGGCGCTCGACCTCCTTCGCTGAAAAACCGCAGTCGAGCAGCACGCGGGTGGTCGTCGTGCCGCTCGAGACCTCGACGACCAGCGCGTTGCCTTCGCTGCCGCTACCGAGGCTGGCGAAGCGCACGCGATCAGTTCAACTGGGCGTGCAGCAGCGAAATGATCCGCTGCGCATCCGACGAATTGTCGACCTTGCCGTTCGCGTCGACCACCGCGACCTGCGTGCCGTCACTGCCCTGCGCGCGCACGTTGACCAGGTATTCCTTGCCCGGCTTGGCCGCTGACGGGCCGCCGTAGAACAGCTTGCCGAACAGCCCGTCGCGCTTGAGCTCTTCCATCGTGTTCGCGTAACGGACCGTGTACAGGCCCTTCTCGCGGTCGCGATTGTCGACCGCGAAGTTGGTGCGGTCGAGCGCGAGACCGACGCGCAGCCACGCACGGTCGAACGATTCCGCCAGTTGCAGCGTTGCGGCACCGCTGCTCGTATCGCTCACCTGCGCCGGCGCCGTCGCGGGACGCGCATCGGTCAGCAGCTGCTTCGCCTGCGCGTCGCTCAGGCCGAACTTCTGCATCAGCTTCGACAGGAACACTGCCTCGAGCACCGGATTGCGCGGACGCTCTTCCCAGCGCGACGACGTGCCGCCCTGCGGGCCGACCATCATTTCCTCCATCGCGCTGTGCGTGATCGAGATGTCGGTGTTGCCGTCCGGCGTACGGTTCACGAGCGTGCGGAAACGGTCGCGCGTGCCCGACGAGTAGGCGAAGTCGATGACCTTGCCGATCGTGCGGCGGAACCAGTCATCGGGAATGTTCGCGCGGTTCTCGGCCCAGTCGGTGGCCATGATTCCGGTCGACGGTGCGTCGGTCTTCAGCGAGAAGCCGTTCTCCTGCCAGAATTCCTTCAGGATCGGCCACAGCTGCTCGGGCGTGCGCCCGTCCACGACGAGCCAGCGGCGGTCGCCGTCGCGCTCGATATGCATGCCGAGCGGATCCTGCGCGCTCGGGACACCGTCGGTCGCATTGCCGGCGGCGGTCGTCGCCCGCGGCGGCAGCGTGCCGAGACCGGCGTTGCTCGGCGGCGCGACGAACTGCTGGGTCGTCGGCACCGGCTTCAGGTCGCTCGGCACCGCGAGCGGCGGCGCCGAACCCGTGTTCTTGTAGTTGACCCGGTCAGGAGCCAGATAATCGTTCAGCGTATCGCAGCCGGCGAGCGCGCCCAGCGCCAGCGCCACCACCGAAACCTGGATGGCGCGAGAGGAAAAGGCGAAACGTTTCATGAAATCCTTCGTCTTGCTAGAACGCTCGTCAGGAGCGGCGCCGGACGGAGCCGGCCGGTGCGGGTTGATGAGGGGTCGAGCCGGCGGCCGCAGGACGCGGCCGCCTGGGCATCAGAGGACGCCGGCCTCGATGAGGGCCGAACGCACGACGTCGTGACAGCGCTCGTCGAGCGGCGTGAGCGGCAGGCGGATGCCGCCCTGCATCTTGCCCATCGCCTGCAGCGCCCACTTCACCGGAATCGGGTTCGCCTCGACAAACAGATTCTTGTGCAGCGACAGCAGCTTCATGTGCAGCTCGCGCGCCGTTGCGACGTCGCCGGCCAGCGCCGCGCGGCACAGGTCGCTCATCGCGCGCGGCGCGACGTTCGCCGTCACCGAGATGTTGCCGTGGCCGCCGAGCAGCATCAGCGCGATCGCGGTCGGATCGTCGCCGCTGTAGATCGCGAAATGCTTCGGCGCGGCCTTGATCAGGTGCGCGGCGCGATCGATGTTGCCGGTCGCGTCTTTCACACCGATGATGCCCGGCACCTGCGCGAGGCGCAGCGTCGTCTCGTGCGCCATGTCCGCGACCGTACGGCCGGGCACGTTGTACAGAATCACCGGCAGGTCGACCGCCTCGGCGATCGTCTTGAAGTGCCGGTACATCCCTTCCTGCGTCGGCTTGTTGTAGTACGGCACGACCTGCAGCGTCGCATCGGCGCCGACGGCCTTCGCATGCTTCGTCAGTTCGATCGCCTCGGCGGTCGAATTGCCGCCCGCGCCCGCGATGATCGGGATGCGCTTCGCCGCATGCTCGACCGCCGTGCGGATCATCAGGATGTGCTCTTCGACGTTGAGCGTTGCCGACTCGCCGCTCGTGCCGACCACGACGAGTGCGTCGGTGCCTTCCGCGATGTGCCAGTCGATCAGTTTGCGAAACGCCGGCAGGTCAAGACTGCCGTCTTCGAGCATCGGGGTGACGATCGCGGGGATGCTGCCGCGGATGTGAATGCCGTCTTGGGTGCCGTTAGCCATGAAACGCGATTGATTGTTGTACCGGTAAACGTTGAGATTGTAGCGGATTAGCCGGGCAGTTCGTAACGTGGAATTCCCGCCCCCGCTGTCGGGGTCGCGCCCTCGCGTACCGCGCAGATGCGCTGCACGAACGCCTCGCGCGGCGCGGCGACGAATCCGTCCTCGTACGCAACCACCCGCAGGCGGCCGCGCACCGCGTCCAGCAACTCGCCCGGGGCGAGCAGGAACGCAGGATTGGACGGCTTGCCGACCGTTTCGTTTCCTTGCGCGAAGGTTTCGTAGATCAGCACGCCGCCCGGCGCCACCGCATCGAGCAGTCGGGGCCAGAGCGGGCGATGCAGATAATGGGTGACGATCACCGCCGCGAACGACGCACCGGCCGGCAGCGGCCAGGGCGCGCCCTCGAGATCGGCGTCGCGCACGTCGACACCGGGAATCGCGCGCAATGCGGCCAGCGCGGCCGCATCGCGATCGAGCGCGACGACTGGATGCCCGTGCGACGCAAACCAGCGTGCATGGCGACCACCGCCCGCGGCGACGTCGAGCACCGTGCCGCCCGCCGGGACGAGCCGCGACCGGCGGGCGACCCAGCGCGACGGTTCGGTCTGGGCCACGTGGCCGCCCGCGGCGGCAATGACAGGTTCGCGCATGCCGTCAGGTCAGGTGTACGACAGGCCCATCGCCTCGCGCACGTCGCGCATCGTCTCGACCGCGTGCTTGCGCGCCTTGTCGCAGCCGTCCGCGACGATCGCACGCAGCAGCGACGGATCGTCCATGTACTTCTGTGCGCGCTCGAGCATCGGCTGCTGTTCGCGCAGGATCCCTTCGACAACCGGCTGCTTGCAGTCGAGGCAGCCGATGCCCGCCGAGCGGCAGCCGCTCTGCACCCACTGGTGCGTCGTTTCGTCCGTATAGACCTGATGCAGCTGCCACACCGGGCACTTGTCCGGATCGCCCGGATCGGTGCGGCGCACGCGTGCCGGATCGGTCGGCATCGTGCGGACCTTCTTCGTGATCGTCTCCGCGTCCTCGCGCAGGCCGATCGTATTGCCGTACGACTTCGACATCTTCTGGCCGTCGAGGCCCGGCATCCGGGACGCTTCGGTCAACAGCGCCTGCGGCTCGACGAGGATGATCTTGCGCGCGCCTTCGAGATAGCCGAACAGGCGCTCGCGGTCGCTCATCGACAGGCTCTGCGATTCGTGCAGCATCGCGCGCGCCTGTTCGAGCGCCTCGTCGTCGCCTTCCTGCTGGTACGCGTTGCGCAGCTCGTGATAAAGCTTCGCGCGCTTGCCGCCGAGCTTCTTCGCGGCTTCGAGCGCCTTCTCCTCGAAGCCCGGCTCGCGGCCGTACAAATAGTTGAAGCGACGCGCGATCTCGCGCGTCATCTCGACGTGCGGCACCTGGTCCTCGCCGACCGGCACGAGCGAGCCGCGATACAGCAGGATGTCGGCCGCCATCAGCACCGGGTAGCCGAGGAAGCCGTAGGTCGACAGGTCCTTGTCCTTCAGCTTCTCCATCTGCTCCTTGTAGGTCGGCACGCGTTCGAGCCAGCCGAGCGGCGTGCTCATGCCGAGCAGCAACGCGAGTTCCGCATGTTCGGGCACCTTGCTCTGGATGAACAGCGTCGCCTGCGCCGGATCGATACCGGACGCGAGCCAGTCGATCAGCACGTCCCACACGTTCTTCTCGATGACCTCGGGTGTTTCGTAGTGCGTCGTCAGCGCATGCCAGTCAACCACGCAGAAGAAGCACGGGTACTCGGACTGCAGCTTCACCCAGTTTTTCAGCACGCCGTGGTAGTGGCCGAGGTGCAGCGACCCGGTGGGTCGCATGCCGGAGAAAATACGATCTGGGAACATGATTGTCGTTAGAAAAGCGAGGCGAAGGGAGACAGGATGGCGCTCAGCACGCCGGCCGCGGCATTCACGAGCGGACGCAGCCAGAAGTTCGTCAGCACGCCCGTCGAGACCAGCACGAGGACGATGATGAAACCGTACGGCTCGATTCGCGACAGCGCGATCGACTGCTTCGGCGGCAGCAGCGCCGCCAGGATGCGGCCGCCGTCGAGCGGCGGCAGCGGAAACAGGTTCAGCACGCCGAGCACCAGGTTCGCGCTGACGCCTGCGTAGGCCATCCGCGTGAAGAACGGCTCGTCGATGCCGGCAGCGGGCAGCACGATGGTCAGCACGCCCCAGATCAGTGCCTGTACGAAGTTGCAGGCCGGGCCCGCCAGCGACACCCACAGGCTGCCCCAGCGCGGATCGCGCAGGTTGCCGAACGATACCGGCACCGGCTTCGCATAGCCAAACAGGAACGCGCCGCCCGTCAGGAAATACATCGCGAGCGGGATCGCGATCGTGCCGAGCGGATCGATGTGGCGCATCGGGTTGAATGACACGCGCCCCATCATGTAGGCGGTGTTGTCGCCGAGCAGGCGCGCGGCATAGCCATGCGCGGCCTCGTGCAACGTGATCGCGAAGATCACGGGCAGCGCGTAGACGGCGATGGTCTGTATCAGGGAAGCGTCCATATTGCGTTATTGTAACAAGCGCACTCGCGCAAAAATGAATGGCGCTTACGCGGCCGAAAGCCCGAACGGTTCGAGCGCACCGCGCCCCGCACGCACGAGCTGCGGTTCGTCGCCCGTCAGGTCGATCACCGTCGACGGCTCGCGCGGACACGCCCCACCGTCGATCACGAGATCGACCTGCTTCTCGAGCCGCGCGCGGATGTCGTCGGGATCGTTGAGCGGCTCGTCGTCCGGCGGCAGGATCAGCGTCGTGCCAAGCAGCGGCTGGCCGAGCGATTCGAGCAGCGCGAGCGTGATCGCATGATCGGGCACGCGCAGCCCGATCGTCTTGCGCGACGGGTGCGACAGACGACGCGGCACTTCCTTCGTCGCCTGCAGGATGAACACGTACGGGCCCGGCGTCACCGACTTGATCTGCCGGTACTGACGATTGTCCACCATCGCGAAGTTGGCCAGTTCCGACAGGTCACGCACGAGCAGCGACAGGTGCTGCTTCTCGTCGAGGCCGCGGATGCGGCGCACGCGCTCGACCGCATCCTTGTCATCGAGGTGGCACGCGAGCGCATAGCTCGAATCGGTCGGCATCGCGATCACGCCGCCCTTGCTGACGATGTCCGCGGCCTGCTTGATCAGGCGCGGCTGCGGATTATCCGGATGAATCCTGAAGAACTGGGACATGGGGACACGTAAAGAGGGAAAAGTCGGATGCGCGCCTCGACGGCAGCGCCAGCGGCAAGCAGCCGCGGTACGTCAGAGCCAGCGCTCCCAGAGCGGTTTCAGGTCGGGCGGCAAAGGCGGCAGGCTGCCGAGCTCGATGCGACCCTCGCCCGGCGCATGGAAATCCGAGCCGCACGACACCTCGAAGCCGAAGCGGCGCGCGACGTCCGCGTATTCGCGGTACTGGTCGGGCGTGTGGCTGCCCGTAATGACCTCGATCGCGCGGCCGCCGAGATCGATGAATTCGCCGAAAAACGCATCGAATTCGACCGGCGTGTAGCGGTAGCGGCCCGGGTGCGCGACCACAGCCTCGCCGCCCGCCGCGCGAATCCAAGCAACGGCGTCGGACAGCGTCGCCCAGCGGTGCGGGACGAACCCGGGCTTGCCGTCGCCGAGCAGGCGGTCGAACACATCGGAGGTCGATTCGGCATGGCCGTTCTCGACCAGGAAGCGCGCGAAGTGGGTGCGCGAGATCAGGTCGGGATTCGATACGTACTTCAGCGCGCCTTCGTACGCGCCGGGAATGCCGAGCGTCTCGAGTTGCGCGGCAATCGCCCGCGCACGGGCGGCGCGGCCGTGGCGCGTGCGGTAGAGGCCGTCGACGAGCGTCGGGTTCGACGGATCGATGTTCAGCCCGACGATGTGCACGGTGCGCGACGCCCACGTGACCGAAATCTCGACGCCGCTCAGGTAGCGCATCCCCAGCGCCTCCGCCTCGCTGCGCGCCGCCGCCTGGCCGCCGATCTCGTCGTGGTCGGTCAGCGCCCACAGGGTCACGCCGCCGGCATGGGCGCGGCGCGCGACGTCGGCAGGCGACAGCAACCCGTCGGAAACATTCGAATGGCAGTGGAGATCAGCGTTCATTGTCGGTATAGCAGGTGAAGCTTCATTCTACTGCAATGCGGCAATTGCGCCGCCCGCCTGCCGCGCCGCCGCCGCCGCCGGCCTACGCGCAGAACGCCTCGATCAGCGCCGCGATCTGCTCCGGCTGGTCGTGATGAACCATGTGGCCGGCATCCTCGACGAGCTTTTCGCGCCAGTCGGGGAACGCGCCGAAGCGCGCCTTGAACTCCGGCAGCGGGATGTCGCCGGCGAGAAACGCGAGCGTCGGCGAATTGACGGCCTCGACGTGCAGCACCTTCGCGCGCACCTGCTTCCAGACGGCCATCACCTCGTCGAGCCGGTACAGCTGCGGGCCCGCCATTTTGTGCGCGGGGTCCGCCAGCAGGTGGTAGAGGCCGTCATCGCCACGCTTCGACCAGTGCGCGGCGAGGAACGCGGCGCGGCGCGGATCGAGCCGCGGATTGGTCTTGATCAGCCGGGCCGCCACGTCGTCGAGCGACGCGTACGGGCGCAACACCGGCGGCTCGCGCAGCTCGTCGAGCCAGCCGCGCAGCCGGCGCGGCGCCTGCTCGGCCCGCGCGGGGGCGAGCCCGAACCCTTCGAGGTCGACCACGCGCCGCACGCGCTCCGGGCGCGCGCCCGCATACAGGCACACGACGTTCGCCCCCATGCTGTGCCCGACCAGATTGATTTCGCCGGTGGGCGCATAGTGATCGACGAGCGCATCGAGGTCGCCCAGGTACTCGTGGAACCAGTAATGACCGCCGCCTTGCCTCGCGACCGGCCAGTCGGACAGGCCGAAGCCGCGTGCATCCGGCGCGATCACCTGCCAGTCGCCCGCGAGCGCGTCGACGACGAACTGGAACGATGCCGCAACGTCCATCCAGCCATGCAGCATGAACAGCGTCGGCGCATCGGGCCGGCCCCAGCGGCGCACATGCAGCTTGACGCCGCGCACCGTGACGAAATCGGAAACAGAACTCGAGGCACTCATTGCAGCCGCCGAAAAAAGAATGATCGTTCGATTATAGCGATGACGCCTCCATTCCGGCGCCTGGCAGTCGAGGCAGCTCTCTAGCGACGGCGTGCGGAATCGGCATGTCGGACGCCGCGGACATGCCGCCGAACGATCCGCGAGGCTGACGCAGCGACAGCCTTCGCCCGCCCGCCGGGAGCCGGCGGCGCCCGGACGTGCTAACCCGCCGCGTTGCCGTCCGCCGCGTCCTGCGCGGCGAGCTCGTCCAGCTCCGCCTGCTCGAATCCCGCGGTGCGGCGCGCGTCGAAATTGAACGGGCCGCGCAGCCGCGGCGCATGGTACTGCTCGGCAAGCTCGCGGTAAGCCGGCACCGGATCGCGGCCGGCCTCGTCGCACAGGTACCGGAACCAGCGATTGCCGATCGCGACGTGGCCGATCTCGTCGCGCAGGATCACGTCGAGGATCGCCGCGGACGCGTCGTCGCCCGCCTGCACGAGCCGCGCCCGGATCGGCGGCGACGCGTCGAGTCCGCGCGCCTCGAGCGTGCGCGGCACGAGCGCCATCCGCGCGAGCGGATCGGCCTTGGTCCGCTCGCACATCTCCCACAGCCCGTTGTGCGCCGGAAAATCACCGTACGCATGCCCGAACTCGGCAAGCCGCCCGGACAACAGCGTGAAGTGATGAGCCTCCTCGGACGCGACCTTCAGCCAGTCCGCATAGAATGCGTCGGGCATCCCGGCGAAGCGCCACACGGCGTCGAGCGCGAGGTTGATCGCGTTGAATTCGATATGCGCGAGGGCGTGCAGCAGCACCGCGCGCCCCGCGGGCGAGCGCATGCTGCGGCGCTCGAGCTCGCGCGGCTCGACGAGCGGCGGGTGCGCCGGACGGCCGGGCAGGTCGGCCGGTTCGTCCAGATCGAGCGTCGGTGCGATCGTGGCGTGCCCGGCCAGCAGCGCGTCATGCAGCGCGCGGACCCGCGCGGCCTTCGCGGCGGGCTCGGACATCCGCAGGGCGTCCAGCGCGGCGCGGCGCACGCAGTGTGGCGCAGCCATGAAAGAAGAAGGCTCCATGTTCATCAAACGGGGGCACCGCCCGTGCGCATGCACGCGACGGTTTACAATGTACGTTTGTGCCGTCACGCAATGCACCCGGCACACCAGACGCGCCATTCTACCGGCGCCCATCATCGAAGAGACCAGGAGACTCCGTGACGATCTACAAACTGGGCGAGACGGCCCCGACGATCCACGAAAGCGTATTCGTCGCCGATACAGCGGCCATCATCGGCAAGGTCGTGCTCGAGGAAAATGCGAGCGTATGGTTCGGCGCGACGATTCGCGGCGACAACGAGACGATCTCGGTCGGTGCCGGCAGCAACGTCCAGGAAGGCGCGGTCTTGCATACGGACCCCGGATTTCCTCTGACGATTGCCGAAAACGTGACGATCGGGCACCAGGCGATGCTGCACGGATGCACGATCGGGGAAGGTTCGCTGATCGGGATTCAGGCGGTGGTCTTGAATGGAGCGGTCATCGGCCGCAACTGCCTGGTTGGTGCCGGCGCGGTCGTGACGGAAGGCAAGACGTTCCCGGACAATTCGCTGATTCTCGGCGCCCCGGCGAAAGTCGTGCGCGAGCTGTCGGCAGACGACATCGCGCGGCTGCGCGCAAATGCGAAGACGTACGTCGAACGACGCGCGCATTTCAAGGAGCAACTCGTGCGGATCGGCTGATTCGCGCGGATTTCAAGGAAGAAGAGTGAGCGACCAGTTACAGAAATTCATGTTCAATTCGGCACCCGTGCGCGGCGAGATCGTGTCGCTGCGCAACACGTGGCAAGAGGTGCTTTCCCGCCGTGACTACCCTGCCCCGGTGCGCACGGTGCTCGGCGAGATGATGGCTGCGTGTGCGCTGCTGTCCGCGAACCTGAAATTTCACGGCACCCTGATCATGCAGATCTTCGGCGACGGGCCGGTCCAGATGCTGGTCGTCCAGTGCGGCTCGGACCTGTCGATGCGCGCCACGGCCAAGTTCGCCGGCGACGTCGCGCAGACGATCGGCGACGACACGCACTTCGCGTCGCTCGTCAACGCGAGCGGCCACGGCCGTTGCGTGATCACGCTCGACCCGGCCGAGAAGCTGCCGGGCCAGCAGCCGTACCAGGGCATCGTGCCGCTGAACGGCGTCGACGGTCCGCTCGAATCGGTGTCGCAAGTGCTCGAGCATTACATGCATCACTCGGAGCAGCTCGACACGCGGCTGTGGCTCGCGGCCGATCGCGACCGCGCGGTCGGCATGCTGCTGCAGAAGCTGCCGGGCGACGGCGGCATCGTGCCGCGCAACGCCGAGACCGACGCCGACACGTGGGAGCGCGTCTGCACGCTCGGCGGCACGCTGTCCGCGAAGGAATTGCTCGAGGTCGAACCGGAAGTCGTGTTCCGCCGGCTCTTCTGGCAGGAAAACGTGCAGCACTTCGACCCGGCCGGTACGCGCTTCCAGTGCTCTTGCTCGCGCGAGAAGGTCGGCGCGATGCTGCGCATGCTCGGGCGCGACGAAGTCGACAGCGTGATCGTCGAGCGCGGTCACGTCGAGATCCATTGCGAGTTCTGCAACCAGCGCTACGAGTTCGATCCCGTCGACGTCGCACAGCTTTTCGCCGCGCCGGAACTCGCGACCGGCATCACGCCCGCGACCGATCAGCGTCACTGAGTGAGCGGCGCGCCCGTGCCGGCCATGCGCGGCGCGGGTGCATAATGACGCACGAGCGTCGCACGCAACGGCCCAGGCGCCGGAGGTTCCGCCTCCGGCACAAACCGCTTTCCGCTGTCGGCGCGCTGCTGGAGAAACACATGAATCGCCCGTTCCGCACCCTCGTCCTGACCAGTGTCGCAGCCGGCACACTGGCCCTCGCCGGCTGCGCGGTGCAGCCGCCTTCGTCGACGATCCTGAGCCGCCTGCCCGAACCGGGCGCATCGGGCGGCCAGCCGCCCGCACTGTCGAGTGTGGAGCGCAAACGCTACGACGAAATCGACCGGCAAGTGCTGCGCGAGCAGAACGACGCGATGGCGGCCGAGGCCGCCGCGCGCGCCTGGGCGTATTACTCGCCGCCCCCCGTGACCGTCTACGGCGGCTATTACGGCGGCGGTTGGGGCAACCGGTGGAGCACCGGCATCGGCTATGGCTACGGTTACCCGGGCTGGTGGTGGTGATGCGTGATCCGCGTCGACCGATTCGATTGACGACTGGCAGGAAATAAAAAAGCGCGGCATTTCCCGCGCTTTTTCAATAGTTCGGACTCCGGCGCTCAGTGATGCGCGGCCTTGCCCTTCTCGCCGCCATGATGCCGCGACGGCTTCGCGATCGACTGCGGGTTCGGCACGACACGCACGGGCGCGGCGGAAACGGTACCGCGCGTCGACATGCTCGAAGGCGTGTTGTTCAGCGGCGCGGCCGGCGCATTCGGCGACACGAACTGCACGAATACTTCGCCGTCCTTCACCATGCCCATCTCGTAGCGCGCGCGCTCCTCGATGGCCGCGGTACCGCCCTGCAGATCCTGCACTTCGCCCGCGATCCGTTCATTGCGCAGCTTCTCGTCCGCATTCTTCTGCAGTTGATCGCCGAGCTGCTGGCGCAATTCATGCACCCGCAACCAGCCGCCGTGTCCCCACCATAGGGGGTACTGAATGAGCGCCAGCAAGGCAATCAGGACGACAGTGACAAGCCGCATGTAGAAGACGCAGATATAAGAAGCGCCGCTCCGCGCGACATGCACAGAGCGGCGTCGAGATGACGAACCCGATAGTAGCGCGTTAGCGCAGGTTATAGAAAGCCGATTTGCCCGGGTAGCTCGCGATATCGCCGAGGTCTTCCTCGATGCGCAGCAGCTGGTTGTACTTCGAGATGCGGTCGCTGCGCGACAGCGAACCCGTCTTGATCTGACCGGCGTTCAGGCCGACCGCGATGTCCGCGATCGTCGAATCTTCCGTTTCGCCCGAGCGGTGCGAGATCACGGCCGTGTAGCCCGCGCGCTTCGCCATTTCGATTGCCGCGAACGTTTCGGTCAGCGTACCGATCTGGTTGATCTTGATGAGGATCGAGTTCGCGATACCCTTCTCGATGCCTTCCTTCAGGATGCGCGTGTTCGTGACGAACAGGTCGTCACCGACGAGTTGCACCTTCTTGCCGAGGCGCTCGGTCAACAGCTTCCAGCCGTCCCAGTCGCCTTCGTGCATGCCGTCCTCGATCGACACGATCGGGAACTTGTCGGCGAGCGTCGCGAGGTAGTCGGTGAATTCGGCCGACGACAGTTGCAGGCCTTCGCCCGCGAGCTGGTACTTGCCGTCGTGGTAGAACTCGGATGCCGCGCAGTCGAGCGCGAGCAGCACGTCTTCGCCCGCACGGTAGCCTGCCTTCTCGATCGCCTGCAGGATCGTCGACAGGCACTCGTCGTTGCTGCCGAAGTTCGGCGCGAAGCCGCCTTCGTCGCCGACTGCCGTGCTCATGCCGCGGTCGCTCAGGATCTTCTTCAGCGCGTGGAACACTTCAGCGCCGCAACGCAGGGCTTCACGGAACGTCGGCTGGCTCACCGGGACGATCATGAATTCCTGGATGTCGAGGCTGTTGTTCGCGTGCGCGCCGCCGTTGACGATGTTCATCATCGGCACCGGCAGTTGCATCGCGCCCGAGCCGCCGAAGTAGCGGTACAGCGGCAGGCCGGCTTCTTCAGCCGCTGCCTTCGCGACGGCCATCGACACGGCCAGCATCGCGTTCGCGCCGAGGCGCGACTTGTTGTCGGTACCGTCCAGCTCGAGCAGCGTCTTGTCGAGGAACGCCTGTTCCGACGCGTCGAGGCCCATGATGGCTTCGGAGATTTCGGTGTTGATATGCTCGACTGCCTTCAGCACGCCCTTGCCGTTGTAGCGGCCGGCTTCGCCGTCGCGCAGTTCGATCGCTTCACGCGAGCCGGTGGACGCGCCCGACGGCACCGCCGCGCGGCCCATCGTGCCCGATTCGAGCAGCACGTCGCATTCGACGGTGGGGTTGCCGCGCGAATCCAGAATCTCGCGGCCGATGATATCTACGATTGCACTCATGGGTTTCCTCTGAGAATGACGATGGATTCTTCAAACTGCGACGGCGCGCGCGCCTGAACCGCTTTCGCTACTGACGCGCGAAGCCGTCGCAAGGTTCATTCGATCTTTAATTGAAATCGTTTTCCAGGAACGGATTGCGCTTCACAGCCTGATCGAGCGTGACGAGCGTCTCCAGCAGCGCACCCATCCGGTTCAGCGGCACCGCGTTCGGGCCGTCGGACTTCGCCTCGGCCGGATTCGGGTGCGTTTCCATGAACAGGCCCGCGACGCCCGTCGCGACCGCCGCACGCGCGAGCACCGGCACGAATTCGCGCTGGCCGCCCGAGCTCGTGCCCTGCCCGCCCGGCAGCTGCACCGAGTGGGTCGCGTCGAACACGACCGGCGCGTTCGTCTCGCGCATGATCGCGAGCGAACGCATGTCGGACACCAGGTTGTTGTAGCCGAACGAGACGCCGCGCTCGCACGCCATGAAGCGGTCTTCCGACAGACCGGCTTCACGCGCCGCGTCGCGCGCCTTGTCGATCACGTTCTTCATGTCGTGCGGCGCGAGGAACTGACCCTTCTTGATGTTGACGGGCTTGCCCGAGCGCGCGCACGCGTGGATGAAGTCGGTCTGGCGGCACAGGAACGCGGGCGTCTGCAGCACGTCGACGACCGACGCGACCTGCTCGATCTCTTCGATCGAATGCACGTCGGTCAGCACCGGCAGGCCGAGCTGACGCTTCACCTCGCCGAGGATCCGCAGCCCCTCGTCCATTCCGAGGCCGCGAAACGACTTGCCCGAGCTGCGATTCGCCTTGTCGTAGGACGACTTGTAGATGAACGGAACGTTCAGCTTCTCGCAGATTTCCTTCAGGCGGCCCGCCGTGTCGATCGTCATTTGCTCCGATTCGACGACGCAGGTACCCGCGATCAGGAAGAAAGGCTGGTCGAGACCGACCTCGAAATCGCACAGCTTCATGCTTGCACTCCACGCGCTTGCTTGTTGGCGAGCGCGGCTTCGACGAACGACTTGAAGAGGGGATGACCGTCACGCGGCGTGGACGTGAATTCCGGGTGGAACTGAACGCCGACGAACCACGGGTGCATCGAACGCGGCAGCTCCATCATTTCCGGCAGATCCTCGCTCGGGGTACGGGCGCTGATGATAAGGCCGCCGGCTTCGAGCTGGGGCACGAAGCGGTTATTGACTTCATAACGGTGGCGGTGACGCTCGTTCACGTCCTTGCCATAGATCTCTTCGGCCATCGTGCCGGGCTTGATCGGGCAACGTTGCGAGCCGAGGCGCATCGTGCCGCCGAGATCGGATTCCTCGGTGCGCGTCTCGACCTTGCCTTCGCGGTCGTACCACTCGGTAATCAGCGCGACCACGCGTTCCGGCGTATCCGGATCGAATTCCGTGCTGTTCGCCTGCTTCAGGCCAACGACGTCGCGTGCGAATTCGATCACCGCAAGCTGCATGCCGAGGCAGATGCCGAGGTACGGCACCTTCGACTCGCGCGCGTAGCGGATCGCCGCGATCTTGCCTTCCGTGCCACGACGGCCGAAACCGCCCGGCACCAGCACGGCGTCGAGATGCTTCAGGCTATCGACACCGTTCGTCTCGATCTCTTCCGAGTCGATGTATTCGATGTTGACCTTGGTCGACGTGTGCAGCGATGCGTGGCGCAGCGCCTCGATCAGCGACTTGTACGACTCGGTCAGGTCGACATACTTGCCGACCATGCCGATCGTGACTTCGTGCTTCGGGTTTTCCAGCTTCTCGACGAGCGCCGACCACATGCTCAGGTCGGCGTCCTTCGGCGACAGCTTCAGTTCCTCGCAGATGATCCGGTCGAGGCCCTGGTCGTGCAGCATCTGCGGAATCTTGTAGATGCTGTCGGCGTCCCACACCGAGATCACGGCGTCTTCCGGCACGTTCGAGAACATCGAGATCTTCTTCGATTCGTCGTCGGGGATGCGGCGATCCGCACGGCACAGCAGCACGTGCGGCAGGATGCCGATCTCGCGCAGCTTCTGCACGCTGTGCTGGGTCGGCTTCGTCTTCAGCTCGCCGGCCGTCGCGACGTACGGCACGAGCGTCAGGTGCACGAAGCACGCGCTGTTGCGGCCGAGGCGCAGGCTCATCTGGCGCGCGGCCTCGAGGAACGGCAGCGACTCGATGTCGCCAACCGTGCCGCCGATCTCGACGATCGCGACGTCCGGCTCGCCGCAGGTGGCAGATGCCGCCCCGCGCTCGATGAACGCCTGGATTTCGTTCGTGATGTGCGGAATCACCTGCACGGTCTTGCCGAGATAGTCGCCGCGGCGTTCCTTGCGGATCACCGATTCGTAGATCTGGCCGGTCGTGAAGTTGTTGGCCTTGCGCATCTTCGTGCTGATGAAGCGCTCATAGTGGCCGAGGTCGAGGTCGGTCTCCGCTCCGTCTTCCGTCACGAACACTTCGCCGTGCTGGAACGGGCTCATCGTGCCGGGGTCGACGTTGATGTAGGGATCGAGTTTGAGGAGGGTGACTTTCAGACCGCGCGATTCGAGGATCGCGGCGAGGGAGGCGGCGGCAATACCCTTGCCGAGGGAAGAAACTACGCCGCCGGTGACGAAAACATATTTGGTCATCGCTGAATGCTCGCGGGAAAAACGGATTATACCGTAAAGCCCGCCCTTCTCTCAGCAATTGACGCGATGATCCCGCCCTTTCGCGCTGTGCCGCGCCAACCGTACGCGCCAGGGCGAATCGGCCGGCCGGTCGATCGGTGCAACCGTGCAGGCCGGCGCGGTGCACCGGACCGATGCGTCAGGCGCTTTTCGCGAGCGCCGCACTGTCGCGCGGCACGCCACCCTCCGCCACTTTCAGCGAACTCAGCATCCGCTGCAATGCGCGGGCCGTCTCGATCGGCCGCTCCATCGGGAACAGGTGGCTGCCCTCGAGCCATTCGATGCGCCCGCGCGCCGCGCGACGCGTCGCATCGAGCCCGACCTGCCGCACTTCGCGCGAGCGCGTGCCGGCGAGAAAGCCGAGCGGCACCGGCGCGCCGTGCGCGAGCCGCGGGCCGAGCGTATGCGGCAGCGTCCGGTAGATCAGGTATTCGACCTGCCGGTCGAACGCGAGCACGCGTTCGCCGTCGGCGCCCGCCTGCGGAATGCCGTAGTCGATGTAGTCGGACAGCATCCGCTCGTCCCAGCGCGCGAACGCGGGTTTCTCGTGAAAGTGCCGCCAGGCTTCGTCGCGGCTCCCCCAGCGCGTGCGCCGGTTGCGCGTCGCGGCCGCCGGCGACAGCCGCTCGTCGAGCCCCGCCCACTGGCTCGCGCGCAATGCGCCGGCGCGCCATCCCGCGATGATCGGCGAATCGATCATCACCACGCCGCGCACCCAGTGCGGCTTCTTCAGCGCAGCCATCAGCGACAGGTAGCCGCCGAGCGAATGGCCGACGAGCCAGACCGGGCGCTCGTAGCGGCTGCCGATGTCGTCGAGCAGCTGATCGACGAGATGCGGCCAGTCGCGCGTCACCGGGTAGCGGCGGTCGTGACCGATGCGCTCGATGTAACGCAGCTCGTAGTCGTCTGCCAGCTCGGCGAAGATCGTCCGGTACGTCGATGCCGGAAAACCGTTCGCATGCGAGAAATGGAGGATGTCCTTCAAACGCCGATGTCTCCTTTGTCGGCGGGAGTCAGTGCTTCAGCACTTCCTCCGGCCTCCTCATTCTTGACCCGCGCCATCGCGCGCTCACCGGTCCATCCAGTACCGCCGCTGCGCATCGCGATGACGCTCAAACGCGAAACCGCCGCCCGTCGGGGCGACGTCGAACCTCACGGCCCCGTCGCGATCGGTACGCGGCAGCGGAATCCCGCGCATTTCGTAGCGCGCAAGGACCGTCCGGTGCGGATGTCCGAATCGATTGCGATAGCCTACAGGAAATACCGCCACGCGCGGCCCGACCGAATCGAGGAAAGGCTCGACCGACGACGTGCGGCTGCCGTGGTGCGGCACAACGAGGATCTGCGCGGCCAGCGCGTCGCGCGCATCGTCCACCAGCCGGCGCTCGGCGCGCGCCTCGATGTCGCCCGTCAGCAGCGCCGACGTGTCGCCCGCGTCGATGCGCAGCACGCACGATTGTTCGTTCGAGGAACCAGCGCCGGCACCACCCGGCGGCCACAACATCGTGAACACGACGCCGTCCCAGGTCCACCGCTGCCCGGCCGCGCACGGCAGCCGATCGGCCACGCCGGCCGCCCGCGCGTCGCGCCACAGCCGGTGCTGCTGCCCAATGCCGGCGAGCAGCTGGCGGACCTCGGCGGCCGCATAGACGGCCGCCGCGCCGCCAGCGTGATCGGCGTCCGCATGACTCAGGACGAGCGAATCGACGGTACGGATACCGCGGGCACGCAATGACGGCGCGACGATCCGCGCACCGGCATGGGTCGACTCCGCCCCCGGCCCCGCATCGAACAGCAAGGTCCGGCGCGCGGTCTCCACCAGCACCGACGCGCCCTGCCCGACGTCGAGCACGGTCAGCCGGAAGCCGCCAGGCGGCGGCGCATCGGGTGCCGGCGCGACCAGCGGCAGCCATGTCATCGGCGCCGCCCAGCGCAGGGGCCAGCCGCGCGGCATCAAGACCCACGCGACACCCACGCACGCAAGCGCCAGAACCGGCCAGTCGGGCATGCGCAGCCAGAATACGCCGGCCGGCCAGTCGGCGAGGTGCCGGAGCAGCACCATCATCGGTTCGAGCGCCGCATGCGCGAGCCGGAACGCATACGCGTCCAGCGGCGCGGGCAACCCGATCCCGGCGAGCACGATCGGCGTCACCACGGCGCTGACCCACGGGATCGCAAACGCATTGCCGAACGGGCCCGATACCGAGATCTGAGCGAACCACGCAGCCGTCAGCGGCGCGAGACCGATCGTCACCGCGTACTGCACGCGCGTCGCCTCCGCGACACGGTGCCCGGCACGCTTGCACCATGCGCACAGCCTGCGCCGGCGGTCGACCGGGGCAGTACCGTGCGTCCCACGGTCGTCACCGCCGTCGAATTCGCGCACCGGGCACCAGCCCGCCACGGACATCAGGATCACGGCGACCGCGCCAAAAGACAACCAGAACCCGGCCGACACCACCGCCCACGGATCGACAAGCAGCACGCCGCCGAGCGCCGCGCACAACACGGCGGACGTCGGCACGCTGCGTCCGGCAAGACAGGCCGCCGCCCCGGCCGCGATCACCCACCACGCGCGCTGCGCCGGCACGTTGAAGCCGGCGAGCGCCGCATAGCCGGCGGCGGCCGTCAGCGCCGCCAGCGAAGCCGCATATGGCGCCGGCATCGCGAGCGCCGCGGCATGTCCGCGCCAGCGCAGACGCCGCCAGACCCACGATACGATCCCGCCCGCGATCGCGCCGACGAGCCCGACGTGCAGGCCCGAAATCGCGACCAGATGACTCGTGCCCGTATTGCGCAGCACGCGCCACGCGTCGTCGCCGATGCCGGATTGATCGCCGACGGCGAGCGCGGTCACGATGCCGCGATGGCGCGCGTCGCTGCCGAGCGCGTCACCGATACCGTTGCGCAGCGCGTCGCGCAGACGATCGATCGACGCGCGCCATCCCGATGCACGTGCGTCGAGCAGTTCCGCCCGCTCGGGCGCGACCACATAGCCGATCGCACGGATGCCCGCGGCGAGCCACGCCGCCTCGCTGTCGCGCACGCCGGGATTCGCCTCGGCATGCGGGCGTTTCAGGCGCACGACGAGACGCCAGCGCTGCGCGGCGCGCAAATCGGGCATCGCGTTGCGTGCGGCGGGCGCACCGTAGGTGCGCCACGACAACCGGATCAGCGGAGGGAAACGGGCCAGCCCCGCATCGTTCGATTCGACGGCCAACAGCAGTCGCGCGCCGGTGTCGTCGATCACCGGCAACCCGCGGATCACGCCCGTGACGACGATGTCGCGCCCTTCCCGCTCGACAGGCAGGCTGTCACGCAGCCGCCATTCGGCGCGTGCGGCCGCATAGCCGAATCCGATCGCGCAGGCGGCGCAGGCGCACAGCATCCACCGGAGCGCGACGATCGGGCGGGTTCGACGGCGCCGTGCACACCATGCGCGCAGCGCACCGCAACCTGCCACCGCGACCGCCCCGCCTACCCAGCCGCCCACGCCCGGCAACGCCGCCTGCCGCTGCAGCACGACGACGCCGAGCGCAAACGCGATCCACCACACGCGCATCGCACCTCCTCGTCGACCTGGCGCCGCAGTCGATGCGGCACTATCCAGCAACGATTATGCGGACGAAAGTGCGAGGCGCGGCAGCGCGGCGAGCGCGTTAGCCGTTGTGGATAGGGATAACGCGTGCGCGTCAATCCCGCGCAGTTCGGCGAGCACGCCGCCGATGCGCGGCACCTGGTCGGGCGCGTTGCGGGACTTGTACGCCCACTCGGGCGCGATGTCGGGCGCGTCCGTCTCGACGACGATCGCGTCGAGCGGCAACTGCGCGGCGAGCCGCCGGATCTGCAACGCGCGTCCGAACGTCACGTTGCCGCCGAAACCGAGATGCAGCCCCTGTGCGAGATACGCGTCGGCCTGCTGGAAACTGCCGTTGAACGCATGTGCGATGCCGCGCCGCACGCCGAAGCGGCGCAGCCCGGCGAGCACGCGGTCCTGCGACTTGCGCACGTGACACAGCACCGGCAGGTCGAATTCGCGCGCCAGCTTGAGCTGCCCCTGATAGAAGAATTGCTGGCGATCCTCGTCGAGCCCCGGCACGAAGTAGTCGAGACCGATCTCGCCGATCGCGACGAAGCGCGGATCATCGAGGCTCGCCTCGATCTCCATGCGCAGGCGGTCGAGATCCTCGTCGCGCGCGTGCGGCGTATACATCGGATGGATGCCGAGCGCATAGACCGCACCCGGCGTGCGCTGGGCCAGTTCGCGCACGGTCGTGAAATTGTCGCGCCCGACGCTCGGGATCACGATGCGCGACACGCCGGCCGCGCGCGCCGCATCCACGACGACGTCGCGGTCGGAGTCGAACTCGGCAGCATCGAGATGGCAATGCGTATCGATCCACATGGCGGCTTTCCTGCGCCCTCGCCGCCGTGCCGGGACTCGCCCGGCGGCACGGCGGGGCGTTCGTTCACACCGGCAGCGCCGGCTCCTCGTGCAGCACGCCGTCGCGCAGGCGCATGATGCGGTCGCAGCGCGCCGCGAGCTCGGGATCGTGCGTGACGATCACGAAGCTCGTTTCGAGCGTCTCGGACAGTTCGAGCATCAGGTTGAACACCGTGTCGGCGGTCGTGCCGTCGAGGTTGCCGGTCGGCTCGTCGGCAAGTACGCACGCGGGCTTCGTCACCAGCGCGCGCGCGATCGCCACGCGTTGACGCTCGCCGCCCGACAGCTCGCCCGGCCGGTGCTTCGCACGCGGGCCGAGACCGACGCGTTCGAGCATCGCCTGTGCCTGCGCGCGTGCGTCCTCGGTCGTCATCCGGCGGATGCGCAGCGGCATCGCGACGTTGTCGAGCGCGGTGAATTCCGGCAGCAGGTGGTGGAACTGGTACACGAAGCCGAGCGCGCGATTGCGCAGCTCGTTGCGTTCGCGCTCGGCGAGTTGCGTAAACGGCTTGCCGAGCAGCGACACTTCGCCCGCGCTCGGTTCGTCGAGGCCGCCCAGCACGTGCAGCAGCGTGCTCTTGCCGGAGCCCGACGCGCCGACGACCGCGAGCTTCTCGCCGCGCCGCACCGTCAATTCGGTGTTGTTGAGCACCTGCACGTTGAAGCCGCCCTGCACGAACGCCTTTGTGATCCCGCGCGCCTGAAGCACGTATTCCTGCATACCTGCCGAATCCTGTCTGATGGGTTGTCGTGAATCCGCCAATACGGTCGCGCGATCATTCATAGCGCAGCGCCTCCGCCGGCTTCACCTTTGCGCCGCGCCAGCTCGGATAGAGCGTGGCGACGGCCGACAGCACGAACGCGATCAGGCCGATCTTGATGACGTCGCCCGCGACGAGCTCGGACGGCAGCTCGCTGATGAAGTACACCGACGGCGGCAGGAACTGCACGCCGAACAGATGCTCGATCATCGGGATCAGCCACGGAATGCTCCACGCGATCAGGCAGCCGAGCGCGACGCCCGACGCGGTACCGACGAAGCCGATCGTCACGCCCTGCACGACGAAGATCTTCATGATCGAGCCAGGCTGCGCGCCGAGCGTGCGCAGGATCGCGATGTCGGCCTGCTTGTTGGTCACCGTCATCACGAGCGACGACACGAGGTTGAATGCGGCCACCGCGATGATCAGCGTGAGGATGATGAACATCATCCGCTTCTCGATCTGCACGGCCGAGAACCATGTCTTGTTCTGCTGGGTCCAGTCGCGGATGTACAGGCTGCCCGACAGCGTATGCGACAGCTCGACCGCGACCTGCGGCGCCTTCTGCATGTCGGTGAGCCGCAGCCGCACGCCGGTCGGCGCGGACATCCGGAACAGCGCCTCCGCGTCGCGGATGTTGACCATCGCGAGCGTGCTGTCGTATTCGTAGTGGCCCGACTCGAACACGCCGACCACCGTGAACTGCTTGAGTCGCGGCATCATCCCGGCCGGCGTGATCGTCCCTTCGGGCGCGACGAGCGTGACCTTGTCGCCGACCGTCACGCCGAGGTTGCCGGCGAGCGCGTCGCCGAGCACGATGCCGAACTGGCCGGGCACGAGCGCGGCGAGCTGGCCCGCCTTCATGTCCTTGCCGATGTCCGACACCTGCGGTTCGAGCGACGGCTCGACGCCGCGCAGCATCACCCCGCTTACCGCATCCTGGCGCGTGAGCAGCGCCTGCGCGTCGACGTACGGCGCCGCGCCGATCACCGAAGCATTGCGCCGCGCTTCCTGCGCGGTCAGTTGCCAGTCGGGCATCGAGCCCGTCGGCGAGAACACCTCGACGTGCGCGAGCACCGACAGCATGCGGTCGCGCACTTCCTTCTGGAAGCCGTTCATCACGGACAGCACGACGATCAGCGCCGCGACGCCAAGCGCGATCCCGAGCATCGACACCAGTGCGATGAAGGAAATGAAGCCGTTGCCGGTCGTGCGTTTGCCGGCGCGCGTGTAGCGCCAGCCGATCTGCCATTCGTACGGAAGTTTCAAGCGAATCCTTTCTGCTGGTTACGGCGGGGATGGCGGCCCGTGGCCGGGGCGCCGTCCGGCGGCGGCCGGCCGCCCGGGCACGGCCGAAAAAACGGTCGCCGGACGCAATCGGGCCGTCCGCCGGCCCGATCACGCGCGCAGTTTGCCATAAACCGGCGTGCTACACTTAACCCTTTGATTTTCGGGGAAAACCTTGTCCGACAAGGACTTACGGGGCGTTGTGGCCGGTGTTACATACACCGAGGGTGACACCATGACCAATCATTTGCTGCGACGGGGCTCTAGATACTATGTCCGCCGCAAAGTTCCCGCTGACCTCGTTGAACACCTCCAGCGCCGTGAGATAGTACGCGCCCTTGGCACGTCCGACCCGGCCGAGGCCCGGCGCATTGTCCGGGAGGCCAGCGTACAGATTGACCAGGAGTTTGACGCGGCTCGGTCGGCTCTACTTGGCACCCCGCCCCGGAAAGTCACGCCCCAGCCCCAATACGTACACTTCGCGTTTGACGAGCACGATCTAGAGAGCGCGGACGCCTCAGCCCAGCCGCTAGACGAGCAGTATGAGGAACACGACCGGCTGGTAGCCCGAGAGGCACGCCGGCGGGAAATGCATGAGAGACAGGTAGCCGCATACACGGAGGCATTGCGCCGTGTGGGTGCGGTTCCTGGGCCGCCCCCCTCCCTACCCAATGCACCCGCCCCGGCGGCCGCTCCTGTAGCTTCTGCGCTGTCCTTGGCCGCGCTGGTTGAGAGGTGGGCCAAGGAGCGCGGGCCTACGGGCGGGACTGTTGAACAAATGAATCTCGTTGTCGGCCGCTTTTATGAACACGTGGGACGTATCCCGGTGCCGTCCGTCACACGTCAGCATGTCATCTCGTTCAAAGAGAAGCTCCAGGAGTCGGGCCTAGCCGCGTCCAGCGTGAACAGGTACGTAGGCCAGTTCTTTACGCTAATGAACTATGCGGCCGATAGCATGCTCATTCCGGCCCCCATCCCGCGCGTGACCGTCGTAGTAAAGCGTACCGACAAGTCCCGCGTATCCTTCAACGATGCGGCCATAGCGGCGATATTCTCCAGCCCAGTCTATACCAATGGTTTGCGGCCCGTCCGTGGCGCGGGAGAGGCCGCCTATTGGGTGCCTTTGCTCGGTCTATATACGGGCGCACGTATTGAGGAGCTATGCCAGCTTGCCCCGGGCGACGTGTTCGAGGAATCCGGACATTGGTGCATACGGTTCGTAAATGACGAGGCCGAGGGTCAACGAGTTAAGAACGCCGGGAGCGTTCGCCGCATCCCGTTGCACGCGGAGCTTATCCGGCTCGGCTTCCTTGAGTACGTCGCCTCGCGTCGCGACCAAGGCCGCTTATTCGATCTAGCTCCCGACCGGCACGGGCGTGGACCGGCCAGAGTTTCATAGACACTCACGAGCCGTTTAGCGCGTAGCGCCGCTCAAACTCAATCGGTGAAAGA